>NZ_JBNNFM010000004.1:0-200849 GCF_050267765.1 Flavobacterium sp. NPDC079362
GCTATGGAAGTGAGGAAAATTATCAACTCCTTGAAGACAAAGAAATTGATTTTTTTGTTCCCTACAACATGTACCGTATCGAAGAGACCCGTAAGCATAAAAACAATTTATTCCACGCACAAAACCTGTTTCATAATAATGAGCAAGACTTTTTGGTTTGTCCAATGGGGCAGCAAATGCCTCGTATCTTTACTAAGAAATCAAAAACTACAACTGGTTTTGAACAGTATCATTCGGTATATGAGGCTTTAAATTGCGCAGGATGTCCTCTGCGGGGGCAATGCTTTAAAGCTAAGGGGAACAGACGGATAGAAATTAATCACAATCTTCAAAGACTGAAATTCAAGGCAAGAGAGAATTTAGAAAGTGAATTGGGCAGGGAAATTTATAGTAAAAGATGTATTGAACCAGAGCCGGTTTTTGGTAACATCAAGCAAAACAAAGGATTTAAAAGATTTACACTTACCAAAACAGCCAAAGTAAATACTGAATTTGGCCTGATTGCTATTGCTCACAACTTTTCTAAATGGATCGCTAAAATCCGTTTGGGCAATTTTAACCTCATTTTTGATCTCGTAGAAGCTTTAGAAAAGTTTATAGAAGACCATTTTAGCCCAAATTTACATTTTTCAAGAAACACTCTGTAAATCTACTAGTATAATAAAAGAAAGAGGTCGTCTTTTCAGACAACCTCTCTTTTGTGCTTTTTCTTAGTAGATTAAGCTACTACAACGTTTACTGCATTTGGTCCTTTTTTACCTTCTGCGATGTCATAACGTACTTCGTCATTCTCACGAATATTTTCTGATAAACCTGAAACATGAACGAAAATTTCACTTCCACCATTCTTTGGTGTTATAAATCCAAAACCTTTTTCTTCATTGAAGAATTTTACTGTACCTTCTTGCATCTTAATAATTATTTATTGGTGGTAAATATAGTAAAATTAACAGTACAACTCTGAAAAATAAGTACTTATATCGAAAATTTATATAAGAACTTCTAAATCAGACAACTTTCCCTGTTTCTAATTTGTATTTGACCTTATAGATATCCGTAATTTTAACCTGCTCATATTATGCTTCATATTCTTTAGTTGTATTGAATATCAATATATTTCGTGTCAATAAAATCTCCGATAATAAAAAACACTGCAATATTACCCTTGTTATTTTTATTACATTTAATATATTTGTATTTATCTTAATTAAGTCTAAATAAGCGATGTTAAAATTTTCTATCCTACTATTGGTGTTCTTCTCAATAAGTTCACTTTCTGCACAACAAATTACCAAAACAAATACGAATAAAGAAAAAAACAAAAACACTAAAATTCAGGACAGTATCTTGCCTGATAAATCATCAGCAGATAATGAATTGCAGGAAATTGTGGTCTCTGCATCAAGGCAGGCAGAAAGCTTAAATGAAGTTCCTTCTTCTGTCACTATAGTATCAAAAAAACAACTACAGCAACAATTAAGTATTAGCTCTAACCTTAGTGATATCTTAGGTGCATCAGTTCCTGGTTTGGGTTTTAGCACGAACAGAACTCAAAATTTGGGTCAGACTTTACGCGGTCGCCGTGTATTAGTTATGATTGATGGTATCCCGCAATCTACGCCTTTGAGAGATGGGGCTAAAGACATGCGCTCTCTTGATCCTACTGTCTTAGATCGTGTAGAGGTTATCAAGGGTGCAACTGCTATTTACGGAAATGGTGCCGATGGTGGTCTTATCAATTACATCACTAAACGAGCAAATCAGGACAAGGCAATTAGCGGATCAACAGAAGCCGGGACAGCATTTTCTCTCATTAAACCTAAAGGAACGGCTGGTTTTTTTGTATCTCAATTATTGAGCGGTAAAATAAACAAGATCGATTATGTTGTGAGTGGACGTTATGAAGAGACGGGACTTTATCGTGATGCAAAAGGCCGTGTACTTTCTCCGGAATACGGAATGAATGATCTTCGAAACTGGAATGCTTTTGCTAAAATTGGCTATGACATAAATCAAAATAATCGGTTAGAATTAATGTATAATTATTTCGAAAGCACGCAACATACGGATTACATTGCTAAGGCTGGAGTTTATGGCAATTTTGATTCGCCAACTATCGGTATAAGAGGACAGCGCCCAGGAGAGCCGGAAGGAACTCCTTATAATCATAACGCAAGTTTAAGTTATATAGGAAAGAATTTCATTGGAAATACGGATGTGAATGCTACGCTGTATTTTCAAGATTATCTTACTTTAATTAATTATAGTGACTTTTTTGAAAATAATGGGCAGCCTGCTACACAAAGCAAAAAGCTGGGTTTTCGTTTGAATTTTAGTACTCCTTACGAATTCAGTCCTTTGTTATCCGGCGATCTGATTTACGGATTGGATATTCTTTCTGATATAACAGATACGCATCTTACTGATGGAAGATCAGTAATTCCTGAAATGAAAATGAACAATTTGGCACCGTATTTTCAGCTTAAAAATATGTTTGGTCCAAATTTAGTTTTAAAAACGGGTTTAAGGCTTGAAAATGTCAACATCGATGTGCCTGATTATACCACTATTGGTATTCGCAATTATGTAAACGGAACTTATGTGGGTGGCGGAATTGCTGTTAATGGCGGAGCATTAGATTTTAATGCACTAATGTTTAATGCCGGATTACGTTATACAAAATGGAATTTATTTAAACCTTTTGTCAGTTTTTCACAGAGTTTCAGTGTTGCTGATTTAGGTTTGGTTCTGCGTGCTGCAAAAGAAAACACAGTAAGTAATACTTCGATAAAAGCGGTTACGGCAAATAATTATGAATTTGGTTTTTCAGGATCTTTCGATAAACTTTCTTATGAAGGTGCCGTTTATTACAGCACTTCAAAATTAGGCGCTTCTTATGTATATGTTGATGGTAATCCACAAATTTCAAGATCTCCCGAAAAAATTTATGGCTTTGAAGTGTCGGCAAAATATCGTCTTCATCCAAAAATTGATATTGGAGCTAATTATTCTTTTACAGAAGGAAAACGTGAAGTTGCTGATAAAAAAGTATACTTAGGAGGTGATCGTATCAATCCGCCTAAAATAGTAGCTTATACCGTTTTTAGACCTCTTGAGGCTTGGTCAATATTTTTGCAAATGATCAATACTTCTGGTAGAGATCGATTTGAATCTATCAATGGTGCTTATACTTATGGTACAGGACCTATCAAATCTTTCACGGCTTTCAACCTTTCTTCCAGCTATACATTTAGAGAAAAAAGTACTGTTCGTTTTGGTATAGAGAATTTATTTAACAAGGATTATTATAGCGTTATTTCTCAATGGCAATCTAATAATATGAATTATGTAAAAGAAAATGGGACCCGTTTAACAATCAGCTTTGTGCAGGCATTTTAGCCTTTTCGAATTAAGTTAAGCTTTTTTTAAGGACAATTATAGCTAAAAGATTTCGCGCGAAGTCGTAGAGTCGCAAAGAAAATGAATGTAAACGTGGCGGCTTTGCACCTTTTTCCAGATCATTCGGCAAAGTCCCGAAGCTTCGGGATAGAAAGCGTACTAGAGGCTCGGCAAAGATTGGTTATTTTCTATGTGCAATAGCTAGCGCGATTTCTCCCCTTCTGAAAATGAAAAACTTATATGTTTTTTTGAGCCATTCCTGGAGATTTATTCGTCATAGCATTCGTTTTTATACACTTCATAACATTCTCCGAGGAACCACATATGATTAACCCGGCAGCTTGAATTGATCAAAACAAACCTACACTTATAGAAATAAAAAAAGCTAAATCTTTCGATTTAGCTTTTTTGTTTTATAAAGATAAGTATCCTTTTAGGAGTCTGATTTATTTTACATCAAACCATAGTTTTGTCGTAAGCAAGTCTTTTCCTTGTTCAGATACTGCGGCACGGTAACTAGTTCCGTTCAACGATTGTTCTGTACCCGGGTAAAAGAAACGAGAAGGAATCTGTCCATTCAAGACAGTAGACGGACCGGCAGTCAATACAGGATAATCAAGTCTTCTCCACTCTACAAAAGCATCCAGACCTTGTCCAAAAAATGCGATCCATTTTTGTGTACCTATAGATTTGGCATAATTGGTTGCATCATACTTCACAGATGTCTGATTAAGATATTTCGTAATAGCTGTCGCATCTGTAATCCCAAATTGATTGAATGATGCCGTAATTGCACTTTTGTAAAGCTGCTCAGCATCTCCGGCAATAAAACCACGAGCTACTGCTTCAGAAAGATTGAATAACGTTTCTGAATAAGAAACAATTACAGCTGGCGATGTGGAAGTCAAAAAGTATGTTCCCGGTTTTGATGTTTTAGCAAAACCCTGACTGTTGGCATCACTGTTTGATAATCCATTAGCACCACCTAGATATTTACCTACCGTTGCATCCGTTGGTAATTGAGCATAAACTGGCAAACGCGGATCAGCTAACTCGTTTAGCTTATCAACCAAAGTTTTTGAAATACGGAAATCATCACGAGTTTCAAACCAGGCCGAAGCTGGATTTTGCTGAGGCGAACTGATGTAAGTAAACTTAAAGGTATCGCTGTTGCTGCTCAATACTCCTGCAGCATCAGTTGTTGCATCAATTGCAGCTTGTTTTGCTAAAGCAGGTTCTTTATCAGAAATTCTCAAAGCAATACGCAAACGAAGCGAGTTTACAAGTTTTTTCCATTTTGAGATGTCGCCTTTATAAGCTAAATCACCTGTAACGGTACCATTTGTTGCACTCAACAAAGACTGAGCTTGTTTTAAATCTTCCAATAATCCGATATATACTTCTTTTTGAGTATTATATGCCGGCGTTACTTTTAGACCTGCTTCTTTATAAGGAATGCTTCCGTAAGCATCTGTTAATAATAAGAAAGTCCATGAACGAAGAGTTAATGCAATCCCTTTATAATTTGAATTTGCCTGCTGATCTGAAAATTTCAAAATCGTGTTCAAATCCGTGATTAAAGTTGCATATCCTGTATTCCATAAAGTAGTGAATGAAGTATTAGATACATCATATCTGTCCGGTTCAGTATATTGAATTTTAGCCCAGTGCTGAACAAATAACAAAGATGAATTAAAGTTATTATCTGATCCCCAATAGATATCAGCTCCTTGTTTTAATGATCCTGTTAACAAATAAGGTGCTAAAGGCGTTTCGGTTGCATTTGGATTTTTATTAATTTCATCCAGACTGTCGCTGCAAGAGACCAGTGATACTGCAAACAGCGTTATATAAGCTAGTTTTTTTAGCATGATTTCGTGTTTTTAAAATTTAAGATTAACATTAAGGCTAAAACTTCTTGTACTTGGCAATGCCAAACTTTCCAATCCTTGCCCGTTTCCTGTATTAAAAGCTGATTCAGGATCTATATTTGGTACGTCTTTGTAGATAAAAAACAAGTTACGACCTACAGCAGTGATACTAGCTGCCTGAAAACCTAGTCTCTTAGCAAATGTTTTATTGAAATTATACGCTAGTTTTACTTCTCTTAGTTTTACAAAAGTTGAACTGTAGATATAAGCTTCACTAATATTGTATGACGCTTTGTAATATTCCTGTGCGCTAATTACCTGATTGTTTGGCGTTCCGTCAGCGTGTACACCATTAAAGATCATACCATCATCATATACTACAGCTCCGTTTGGAGCAGTACCACCATTCAATAAAGTTTTCGTAGTACCTGTTACATAATAATTTAATCCTCCATTTGCAGCATCACGACCTGGCATCGTTTGATCTAATACACCAGTATAAGTACCTGTTCTGTTCGTTCCTGAAAAAAGTTCTCCACCTACACGGGCATCCACAAGAAATGAAAGTTCAAGATTCTTGTATGTCAATGTATTTGTAATACCACCTAAAAAGTCCGGAGTATAATGTCCTAATACTTTCTTTGTTGGATCAGCTTGCGGTAAACCGTTTGCCCCTACTACTATATTTCCATTTGTGTCGCGCAAATAAGCTGTACCATAAAGTGCACCGTAAGCTTGTCCTACAGATGCCAATACATCAACACCACCTGAGGAAGCAATTGTGTAATTTTGAATCTGTTTTTCATAGTCAAGAACATCTACTTTACTAATATTTCTTGAATAATTTACACCCACATTCCATTTAAAATCACGCGTTTGAATAGGGCTTCCGTCCAATTGAATTTCTATACCATGGTTGTTTATTTTACCGGCATTGATTAATTGTGAATTATAACCACTCGCATTAGTTGTTTTTATCTCCAGAATCTGGTCGAAACTATTTGTGTTATAATAAGCAACATCAAGATGCAATCTGTTTTTCCAGAAAGAAGATTCAAGACCTACCTCAGTAGAACGTGTTGTCTCTGGTTTCAGGTTCTCATTAAGTTTCTTTTTAGAAGAAGTTTGAATTGGATTTCCGTCAAATGCAGTTTGAAAATCGTAAACTGTAGCCAATTGATACGGATCTGCATCGTTACCTACTTCAGACCAGCCACCACGCAGTTTTAAGAAGTCAAGTGTATTGCTTTTTAAATTCAATGCATCAGACAATACTAAACTACCACTAACAGAAGGATAAAAATAAGAACGGTTGTTACTTGGCAATGTCGATGACCAGTCATTACGTCCGGTTACATTCAAAAATGCATAGTTTTTATAACCTACCTGGGCAGAAGCATATACACTATATACTTTTAATTCTGAGAAATAATTTGATGAAGTCAACGGATCACGTGAATTGGTTAATGTGTACAAATCAGGTACAGCAAGACGTGGCGCCTTTTGATAATTGTTGGCATCACTGTGGTTACGTTCGTTGAATCCGGCAAGGGCATCTATAGTAAAATCGTCATTTACTTTTTTCGTATACGTAAAAATACCCTCTGTATTTCTTTCGTCTACTGTGTAAGCATCTTCAGCATAAGATCCAAAAGGAGTTCCGTTTGTACCATATTTAATCTCGTATTTTCTACGATCGTTATAATAGTCAACTCCGGTACGGAATTTAAAAAGAAGTCCGTCTGCAAGTTTTGCTTCTAAATGGATATCTCCTATAAAACGATTACGTTGTTGGCTTGTAGTATTGTAATAAGCATTCCAATACGGATTGCTATAATAGCTATTGTTCCAGTTAACATCTCTATTGTCTCTAAGTGCATCTGTATCTACCTGACGTCCGAACCAAAGAAACTGTAACATTACACCTGCAGCACGGTTACCTGTTGGTCCACCCGGTAAAGTTGGAGCAGTTGTAACAATATAGTTCGCTGTTACCCCTACCTTTATACTTTTGGATATTTGGTAATTCGTGTTAACCGTAAAGTTTGTTTTGTTTATTTCACTATTAGGTACTGTTCCTAATTGTTTTTGATTGTTTACTCCTAAACGGAAATCTGATTTTTCATCTGATTTTGCTATCGAAATACTGTTGTCATAAGTAAGACCAGTATTAAAAAAGTTTTTCACATTATCAGGATGCGCCACAAAAGGAACTGCTACCCCGTTAGAATTGAACTGAGGAATAAGGCGTCCGTCCATTTTAGGTCCCCAGCTTTCATCAACACCATCATTAATTCCTCCACCTTTACCATCTACGTAACTAAACTTTCCGTTTGATCCCTGTCCAAAAGAATTTTGAAATCTTGGTAAAGTAGCAACTTGAGAAACGGTAATACCTGAACTAAAGCTTATGCCTAATCCTTGTTGACCTCTTCCTGATTTTGTAGTAATAAGAACAACACCGTGCGCTGCACGCGAACCGTAAAGAGCAGCCGCATTAGGTCCTTTTAATACTGTTAATGTTTCGATATCCTGAGGATTCAAATCGGCAATTGCATTTCTAAAATCACGAGAAGCAGCAGCTCCACCAACAGAGCTCAATTGTGAGTTGTCTACCGGAACTCCATCTACCACAAATAACGGCTGGTTGTTTCCGGATATAGAAGTTTCTCCACGAATAATGATACGTGAAGATCCCATATCTCCTTGCGAATTAGTAATACGTACTCCGGCTAATTTACCGCTAAGACCATTTAAAAAATTCGTTTCTTTTGTTTCTGACAACTCTTTTCCTTTAAGCGCCTGAGTAGTATATCCTAAAGATTTCTTTTCTTTTGTAATACCAAGTGCAGTAACTACAACTTCAGACAAAGCATTTTGTTCCTCAGTAAGAGAAACGGTAACGGGATTTGAATTGGCTACAATTTCAGCTTTTTTATATCCCAGGTAACTTACTATTAATGTATAAGGAAGTTTTTGCCCGGTTTGAAAGTAAAACTTCCCGTCAAAATCTGTTACAGCCCCGTGTGTAGTCCCTTTAATGTTTATCGAAGCACCAATAATTGGTTCTTTTGTAACAGCGTCGATTACTGTTCCTTCAAGTCTGGACTGAATTAATGGCTTGGTCTCCTGAGCTTTAACTCCTATGGAAATCAATAAAATACATAACCATATATGTCTGTTTAATTTTCTTTTCATTACTTTCGTTTTGGTTTAATAAATAAGGCGACCCGAAAAAAGATTTACTCCACTTTCGTTTTCCTTATAGAGATGAACAATTTCTTTAAGCTTCACCATTTCTGCTGCAACAGAAATGGTATTTTTTTTATCAGCTATGCATTCGTTTTTTCATTTTTAATTTATTTTAGATTACTATTCGTTACATTGACCAATAGAAAATTTAACCCTAAAAACCAGAGTTCCTTTTTATTAAAAATTTGCATAAATTAGGGATTTAAGAATTTTGACTGTAGGCAACCTATCGCGAATGACTAAATGGTTCCTTGCTCAAAAACAACATTTTTTATTTGATAATCTTTAATCTTTGGTATTTAACTTATTTTTAAATTCTACTAATTTGGTAGAACAAAGGTAAATTAAAAATCTTAGTGCCAAAATTTTAATTGTTTTTTTTATAAAAAAAATGTTAACGAAATCGATTCATTAATTTTAATTAATTAATAATAAGAAAGTTAACTTTTTGTCTTTTTTGATTTGTTGTGTAAGAATTTTTCTAAAACCATATTAATTACTTCACAAAATCTCTTATAATACTGTAACAGACATCAAATATATTTAAAGATCTATTTTCTAAAATATTGTTAAAATCAGGAAAATTTGTGGGCGTTTTATAGAAATTATTCGAGTTTAAAAGTCTAAAAAATTACCTTAAAAGATATATAATCAATATTTTATATCGATTATCTGTTTATACATTTGTTTGGGTTAAATGGTTTTAAGATTCCCATTTAAAAAGATATTCTTCAATTTAAATAGTGAAATATTATGTTTGGTTTTACTTTTCCTTTTATAACTTCGTATCGCACAAAATTTTCTAAGCATCAAGCTTTAAAAAGGAAAGTTTTAATAAAAATGACACACTAATAATACAATATTATGGGAATTATTCACTTGGAAACATTTATACTGGCCGTTATCATATTTGCACTTACACCGGGAGTAGACACAATCTATATTCTGAACAGAACTATATCTCAGGGATGGAAAGCTGGCATTTATTCTTCTTTAGGAATATTGTCTGGTGTATTATTTCATATTACGCTCGCTGTTTTAGGACTGTCTATCATTTTGGCAGAATCAGCACTTGCATTCTCTATTGTAAAATATTTGGGTGCAGCCTATTTAATTTATCTTGGAATCATGAGTTTATTATCTAAAAAAGGAGGCGTTACAAAACTAGAAGCAGATAAAAAGGACTCGATGCTCAAAATTTATGTTTCTGGCGTCGTTACCAATGTTTTTAATCCTAAAGTTGCCTTATTCTTCTTAGCTTTTTTTCCACAATTCATAGATCCAAATTATAAGGGGATTATTAACCCTTTTCTTTCATTGGGCATTATTTACATACTTATTGATCTTGTGTGGTGTGTTCTTATTACATTTAGCGCCTCTTTCTTTACAAAAAAGGTATTACAAAATCCAAAAATAAGTCTTTGGATGAGTCGCGTTTCCGGATTGGTATATATCGCACTTGGAATTAAAATAGCCCTTAGCAAACGTATTGTGCAATAGTTTCAGCAGGTATATTCAAAGATTATTTCGCGTTATCTTTACTTTAAAATAAGAATTGAATATAATAAAGCTGTATAATTGCAGTTTATAGCATGGATAAAAAGCGATAATGATTCCTATTTTCTAAAATGAAAAAATTTCAAATTAAAAAAACGCTACGCGACAGCTGGATTGTTTCGCATAATGAATTTCCCAAATTTACCTGCGTTTTCGAAGACAAAAAATTTAATATCAGCAGGACAATAAATGGGCTGGAAGATCCTATGGGTAAACCAAAAGAAGTTCAGCTGCTTCAAAAAATGGAAAAATGGCTTCTCCAATACCATAAAGACAAAATGAATGATTGGGGTTTCTATAAATGACTTGCTGCAGAGGGATTTATAGGGATTAACGCTAAATAAAAATAGCCTAATTATTTTTTACCGCAAAGCTCCCAAAGATTTTTGTCTAAGAAGGGTTATAAAAGTATAAAAAAGTTCGCAATCCCGAAGCTTCAGCTAATATCATTAAGTTAAAGAAAAATATATAATTCTTTTGCCGAATGGATTTCGCGCAAAGCCGCCAAGTTTACATCCATTTTCTTTGCGACTTTGCCGAATTTTTTCAACCATAATTGTTTTAAAAAAGCTCAAACTAAAAAAAGACTTTACGTTCTCTGCGGTAATTTTTTTACTCTCCACAGATTTTTTTACAGTAACTTTCTTCTGATCTTGCTTAAAAATTCATGCGAAATACCCAGATAAGCTGCAATTTGATGCTGAGGAATTCTTTGTTCAAGTGTTGGATATTTATTTTTAAATTCTACATAACGTTTATCGGCAGTTTTATTGAGCATACTAATCATACGCAATTGAATTGACTCGAGGGCTTTTTGATTCATGAGTCGAAAAAGTCTTTCGGTTTTTGGTATTTCCTGATATAATCTTTCTTTTTGCTCTTTAATAATCATGATAACCTTTGAATCTTCTAAAGCCTGAATATTTAGTTTTGAAGGTGTTCCTGACACAAAACTGCCAATATCCAAAACCCACCAATCTTCGACCGCAAAATATAAGATATGCTCTTTTATATTGTCTTCCTGATAAAAAATCTTAAAACAACCCTCTAATATATATCCTTCAAAATTACAAATTTCTCCTTCAGAAAGTATCATTTGGTTCTTTTGTATTTCTTCAATATGATAAAACGAGCTAAGTTTTGCAAACTCACTTTCAGAAAAAGCTACATGCTTCTTTATATTTTCGTAAAATAGATTATGCTCTGTCATTTGATAACTGAACTAAATTTACTTCTATAGTTTCTCATTTTATATATCGTATAATATAGTAAACAATCGTTTTCTTCTCAGTAATCTAATTTAGAAAAAAATACGGGTTATTACGCCGGACTCTATTATAAAAAATGATACTTTTTAATAAATTATTCTAAAATCTCCTCTTCAAAGCATTTGGTGAACTAGTTCAACGTCGATATTTTTTGCTTCACAATACCTTTGAAAAAAAAATGAGAGATGACAAATAATAAAAAATGATAAAAATTACAACCACGTTTTGATGCCAATATAATAACTCAATTTCGAACACGAATTACACCAATTTGCACCAATTTCAATGTGTCTATTTAGTTTGCGAAATTAATTACACTAACAAATTAATACAATTAATAACCTAATAATGAAAGACGAAGCAAATTCATACTTGTCTTATACTTGTTCACAAGTTGGAAGAATTTAATCTTATAAATACCATAGATACGCACCCTTAATCAAATTTTAAAACTTAAAAACAAATAACAAAATGAAAAAAACAGCTGCAATACTATTGCTAATCGCTACTACAATAGCCTGCAATAAAAAAAACGATTTACCTCAACAAAATAATACGCAAAACACAAAAGAAATGGAAAACACAAAAACAGAAAAAACGGCATTAATTATCATTGATATCCAAAATGATTATTTCCCTGGTGGAACTATGGAACTTGTAGATGCTGAAAAAGCGGCACTTAAAGCAAAAGAGTTATTATCATATTTCAGAGCAAACAAAATGCCTGTAATACACATACAGCACATCGCGCTACAAGAAGGCGCTACCTTTTTTCTACCGGACACAAAGGGTGCCGAAATTAATAAAATAGTTTCCCCGCTTGCCGATGAAAAGGTAATTACAAAAAACTATCCTAATAGTTTTAGAGATACTAAATTATTAGAGTATCTGCAGGAAAATAAAATTACCAATTTAGTTTTTGCAGGTATGATGACAGATGTTTGTATCGATGCTACAGTGAGAGCCTCTATGGATAATGGTTTTAAGAACATCTTAATTAGTGATGCCGTTGCTACGAGAGATCGTGAATTAAATGGCGAAACAGTTTCTGCAAAACAAATAAACACTGCTTACTTAGCCGGATTAAATGCTCTTGACGGCTTATATGCTAAAGTTGAATCAAGTAATGAGTTTCTTTTGGCAAAAAAATAAAAAGAGAATCTCTAAAACAAAACCTCTAAAATCAAATGACTTTAGAGGTTTTGCTGTTTTGTTTAAACTGAAACCAAACATATCCCAGGGCTAAGAAAACCATTGCTGCACTGCCATACATCAGCATTGGAATTTTTGCAATCACATCCTGATACACCCATCCGGCAAAAAGTGCCCCAAGGCCTATCCCTGCTTCCAGGGCAATATACATTGTGGCCATGGCTTTGCCACGGTGTTCAGCAAAACTCATATCGACAGTCCAGGCATTTAAAGCCGGAGAGACAATTCCGGTAGAAACGCCATAGAGTGCGGCTCCTGCCAAAAATCCGGTAATTGATGTCGAAAATCCAACAATTACCAGTGATATAATCAATAAGAAAAGTCCAATACCTATCAAATTAAGACGACCGTACTTATCAGAAGCTTTTCCGGCGCCAAAACGAATCATAACTGAAGTGATCGTGAAGACCATAAAAAATAAGCCTTTGTTGGCAATCCCTAAATGCTGGCTCCAGTCAGGAATTAACGTTAGGATCACACCATAAGCCATATAAGAAAGAAAAGTCACGATAGCTGCCGGAAGTACTTCGAGGGCAATAATATCTTTTCTTGAAATTTTTAAAATACGAAGGCTAAAACGCTGCTTGTGTTTCAGGGTTTCTTTCATGTTCATTAAAATAACAATAGAAAGAAGTGCAAAAACAGAAGAGGCATAAAAAAGCATGTTCATAGAAGAATACAATTTAATCGAACTCCCAATAGCGGGTCCAAGAGCCATACCTATCGAAAAACACAATCCGTGTAAACCTAAAGCTTCGCCCCAGCGCTCTCTTGGAACAATATCTGCAACATAAGCTGCAGTTGCCGTAGGTTTGAATCCGGTAGAAAATCCGTGAATTAACCTTAGAAATAAAAACCCGGAAACTGTTCCTAAAACGGGATATAAAATACCGCAGACAAAACAAACAATAGAACCAACTGCCATAACAGGTACTCTACCCAATGTATCAGTCAGCCTGCCGCTAAAAGGTCTTGAGATTCCTGCTGTTAATGTAAAAAGTGCAATGATTAATCCTTTGTATTCTGCTCCGCCCATATTGCTCAGGTATTCCGGAAGTTCAGGAATCAGCATATTAAAACTGGCAGAAAAAAGTAAGGAACTTAAACAGACTAATCCAAATTGCAGATTATAAATAGGATTGATGGCTTTTACAGGGGAATTCATGAGGATTTTTTAGAAGTGCAAAAATACTGAAAACTCCAGTTTAAAACTAATAACCTGCCTAAATTAGCCAGTCGTTTTTTTGCCAAAATAATTGTGTTGGCTAAATGCAGTAAAAGCAGCCAATTAATACATCAGCTGCCTTTACTTTATCTCAATAATTTAATGATTTACAATAGCGTCATTAAGTTCCTCTTCTCGTGAATGACTATTTTGTGTCTTTGTGAAAAGTTTAAAATCTGATATTTCATATTCAGGACATGCTCCTTCTTTTGATGTTATATAGGCGCCTAAGCTTACTGCCTGTTTCATTATATCGTCTATTGAGGCTGCTTTTTCAAGTCTTTTAGATAAGAAACCTGCTAAAAAGGCATCTCCGCTTCCTACGGTATCGGCCACTA
The DNA here is from genome assembly GCF_050267765.1 of Flavobacterium sp. NPDC079362. Classification (NCBI taxonomy): domain Bacteria; kingdom Pseudomonadati; phylum Bacteroidota; class Flavobacteriia; order Flavobacteriales; family Flavobacteriaceae; genus Flavobacterium; species Flavobacterium sp. NPDC079362. The sequence continues at coordinate 14,123 of NZ_JBNNFM010000004.1, forward strand.
CGATATCTACAGCCGGATACAGGTAAAAATTACCATCGCTGGCATAAAGTGCGCCTTTACTTCCTTTTGATACTATAACTTCGGGCAATTTGAAAGTATCTTGCAAATAGCTGACAATATCTTCTTCTGAATCGTATTTCTTTCCTAAAAATTCTCTTAGCAGCAATAATTCCGCTTTATTGAATTTGGCAAGGTGAGATTTATGCAAAAGGTCTTTAATGACACTTAAATCATAATGTGGCTTCCTTAGGTTTATGTCAAAAACATTAAACGTACTGTTTTCAAGCAAGGTAAAAAGTGTGTTTTTAGATTGCGGACTTCTTGTTGCAAGTGAGCCAAAAACAAGAGCATCTTCATTTCTAATCAGCTCTATATCCTGAGGTGTTGCTTCAATAAAATCCCAGGCTACATTGGTCACAATATCATAATGTGCTTCCTTGTGCTCATCAAATGTGGCAACGACAGTACTGGTTGAATAATTCTTGTTCAGTTGTATGCTCTTAACCGGCATGTTCCAACTGTCTATTTTTTTTATAATTTCCCTCCCCGGATCATCATCTCCTACACTACTGATCATTCGGGAATCAATCCCCATTTTAAAAAGATTGTAAGCAACGTTAAAAGGTGCTCCTCCGGCACTTTTCTCTTTCCCCGGAAAAAGGTCCCATAACACTTCGCCAAAACAGGCTACTTTGATTTTATTTGAATTTGTCATTTTTGTATTCTTTATACTTTAGAATAACACATTGCAATGCATTATTATATCGCGTCCCGCCGGAACTTAAAATTAAGTACATGCGACGGTTTTAATTGTTTATATAATATCTTTTTCTCTGGGCTGTGATCCAACTAAAGCGTATAACAATATCAGTAATTCGCACACCAGGGTAAGACACCATGTCCAGCGCCATGAACCAAAAAGGTCTGCCATTGCACCTTGAAGCAGGGTAAAAACTGCCCCACCAAATACTGCTGAGATAAAAACTCCCGAAGCCTTCGAGGTATATTGTTTTAAACCTTTTATAGAAAGCGAATAAATACAGCTCCACATAGATGAATGCAGTAAACCTATCGCAACCAAAAACCAGATATTTTGAAAAACCATGGCAATTACAGCAAAAATCGCCGCTATAATGGTGGTAGTAATTAATTGCTGACGTGCTGAAACCTTGCTAAGAAAACTGGATATCACGCGCCCAACCAGAAAACCACCCCAATAAAGCGTAGAAAGCAAAGCGTGTATTCCAAGATCCATCCCGCCAATAATAATGTCTGTCTTTCCGAAAAAAGAAACGGGATTTCCGAGTTCTTCCAATTCGAATGCATACAAATTAATATTGGCACCAATAGCTACTTCTGTACCTACATAAAAGAAAATGGCCAATACTCCCAATGCAAAATGCCTAAAAGACCAAATACTCTTTTCGAGTTTTTCTCCTACTTTGGCACGGGTATGTGCGATATCAGGAATATCAAGTTTTCGTACCAAAAGTGCGACTGCAGCAATACAGAGTATCAGCAGTAAAAGCGGTGTGATTAGCTGTTTGATTTCGATATTATCAATAGAAATTCCCCTGAACATTACGAGCGTCACAAAAAACGGTGCTGAGGTAGTTCCTATAGAATTAATACCTGTTGTAATACTCAAACGCTGAACGGGCTGTGTACCGGGTAAATCATAAGAAGCCACATACGGATTTACTACAACTTGTATTATCGCAGCAGAGGTTCCCATTAGGTAAGAACCCAATAAGAAAATAATATATCCGTACGGAATAATTGCTCCGCCTGCCGCAAAATGAAAATCAGGGAACTTATACCCTATCTCTACGGCAAACAAATACATTACCAATCCGGATATGATAAAGAAAATACCGCGAATTATGGTTTTCTTGTATCCAAACCTGTTGACCCACTTACTTCCTAATGTACCATTTATAAGATATCCCAGAAAAAAGAAAAAAGAAATCAAGGTGGTCAGCGTATTTTTATAAGCTCCAGCCTCAGATAAAAATGTAAATTTAAGAGGTGCCTGAAGCTGCTCGTTTACAGTGGTAAGAAATCCCACAATAAAGTAAATAAAAGTAACTACCACATACGGCAATATTCGATTTTGAGATTTTAGTTTCATATTTGTTGTATTAACAGAATGACCGTTACGCTACTATTGTTGTTAACACGGCCACTATTCCGTCTTGTTTTATAGCGGTAACAAAATGAATATAAGCTGTTGTGAATTGCTCTGAACTGCTAAGATCACAACTTTTAAAAGGGGCTAACTTTAGAAAACCCAGAGGATCATTGCTTTCTATAAGTTCACTGTCGACTGTATCCAGCCAAGGTTCCGCTATATCATATTGTAATCCGTTACTATCTGTTTTGTATTTTAAATAGTGCCTGTAAGAAGCGATAAGAAAAGCCATTCTTGAGAGATCCTTATCGTCTTTTATCATCTTGCCAAGATTAGGCATAATGTAAACGGGAAATTTCGAAATACCATCATAACACAATCTGCTCAGCTGATCGCTTACTGCATGATTGGCAAAACGCTCCAGAAGTGTCTTTTTATATCGTTCGAGATCTATCCCTTTTGGTGCAGGAACATAAGGTGTAATATCGATATTCATAAAATCTTTTAGCAGATTAACAAAAAGCGGATCGTGCATCGCAACATCAACTTTACGGTAACCGGCTAAAAATGCAGGATAAGACAAAAGTGTGTGCGATGCATTTAGAAGACTTAGCTTCATGTTTTCGAAAACAGCAACATCTTTTACAAACTCAACTCCTACTCTTTCCCATGCTGGTCTTCCTGCAATAAAATTATCCTCAATAACCCACTGAATAAAGTCTTCGCAATACACAGGCGCTTTGTCATCGATCCCGCTATTCTTGTTCAGGCGTATTATATCGTCCGGTGTTGTAGCGGGCGTAATTCGATCTACCATACTATTAGGAAACGTAACATGTTCTGCTACCCAAATAGCCAGTTCGGCATCTTGTGCTTCTATAAATGCTGTAAATGCTTTTCTTGCCGTATCTCCGTTATGTTGCAGGTTGTCGCACGAAAGAATAGTGATACCGCCATTTCCCATTTGCTTGCGGGCACGTAAACCTTCGGCTATAAACCCAAAAACTGTAGCAGGTGATTTTGGATTCTGAATATCATGTTTGATTTTTTCATCCTCAAGCCTGAAATTCCCTGTTTCCTTATCCAAATTATATCCGCCTTCAGTAATTGTCAGTGAGATAATCTTTATGTTACTTTCGGCAATCTTATCAATTACAGCTTTTGGATTTTCATAACCTGCAATAATTTCCTGAATTGCACCAATTTTATAAACTTCGTCTTGCCCATTTCGGCCACATACAGTTACAGTATAGTCAAAATCCTGTGACTTTAAGTTTTCTACATTTTTCTTATCAGCAATCAATAAGCTCACACCGCATATTCCCCATTCGCTTTGGTCCTTATGGGCCAATAATTCATTTGTATAAAATGCCTCATGTGCTCTGTGAAAGTTGCCAACCCCAATATGTACTATACCCTGACTAATATCTTTGGCATTATATTGATACTCTATAGTTTTCATTTTTTAAATTTATTTGGTAATAATTTGTCGATATTTTTATCAAACTTATAACATTCACTTACTATTTACATCGTTTTCGTAAAAAAACCATTATGGGAACGTTCCCAATATCTTGGGAACGTTCCCAGAGTATCAAATTGTATTCTTTGACCTCTCCTGTTATTAAAATTAACCCATAGACATGCAGGCTTTTCACCTAATAATAAAGCGTTTAACTTCTTAAAATTACAAAAAAATATTGCTGCAAAATAAATAGGTTTCTTTCTCAATGTATAATCTATGTTTTTATGTGTTAGATTATTATTATTTTTGAATAAATTAAGCATGATGAAACGAACTACCATAAAAGATCTTGCACAGTATCTGTCCTTATCCACTTCTACCATTTCGAGAGCGTTGCTTAATGATAAAAACATACATGCCGATACAAAAAACAGGGTAATAGAAGCTGCACAAAAATTGGGTTATAAACCCAATGTAACGGCTTTGAACTTAAAATACGGTAAAACAAAAAGTATAGGATTTGTTGTTCCGGAAATGACAACACCTTTTTCATCAAAAGTGCTGCAAGGTGTTCACAATATTCTTTATCCTTTGGGATATAAAGTTATAATTCTACAATCAGATGAAGATCCTTTGCGCGAAAGGGAGAATCTGCTTTTGCTCGAAAGTTTCAATGTTGACGGAATTATAATCAATCTCTGCCATGAAACACACAATCAGGAAATCTATCAGGAAATAATACAAAGAGGAACTCCGCTTGTATTCTTCGACAGGATACCTCAAAATACACTCGATGTCTCAAAAGTTCTGGTCGATGATCACATTAAAGCTTCTTTGATGATCGAACATCTAATCAGTTGTGGCCGAACCAAAATAGTGCATCTAATGGGACCTTCGACTGTTCGTAATTCTGTAGAACGCGCCGGAGGTTACCAGCGTATTTTAACCAAACACAATCTTTATGATGCTCAATTGATGGTCAAAACAAATGGAGTGGGATTTGACGATGGAAGAATTGCTGCTAAAAAATTACTGGACAACAAAGTACAATTTGACAGTATCTTTGCTTTTACTGATACACTGGCTATTGGTGCGATGAACTATTTACAGGAACAAGGTATAAAGGTTCCCGAAGAAATTGCCATTGCAAGTTTTTCAGGAACAGAATTCTCTGTCAATGTGTTCCCGCAATTAACGAGTGTAGAACAGCCTTTGACAAAAATGGGAGAAAGTGCAGCGACACTTTTAATCGAAAAGATAAAAGATGATTCATCACCAAGCCGAACGATAATTCTGGATGCTAAACTGGTATACCGAGCCTCTACATTAGGGAAAGCTTTATAAAAAAAATTAGCACGGCATTATCAGGAAATTACATAAAGACAATTGGGTTCAGCCTGATTAAAGTAAAAAAAAATAAAGGAGTGGGAAAAATGGAAAATGAAAAGACAAACTGGATTATTTGTCCGGAGTGTCAGGGACGAGGCAAAAAAAGTCAGCGGCTCAGTAAGAAAGTGAGACTCCAATACCAGACTGCGTTAGATCAATTCGAAAAAGCAAATAATGAAGGAATAGCTCCGGTACGTCCTAAAGCCCACCTCAACTCCTGCCTGAACTGTTCCGGATCCGGATTGATTACTTCCTTAAACCCTGTTTTGCCAGATAAAGAAAATTATCCGCATGTCGCTATTATTGGTGCGGGCATAGGCGGAGTCGCTCTGGCGGTTGCTTGTTTGCACCGCGGGATTCCTTTTACTCTTTATGAACGCGACAACAATTTCGATTCGCGTTCTCAGGGCTACGGGCTGACGTTGCAACAAGCCAGTAAAGCAATCGAGGGATTGGGTATTTTCTCCTTAGACGATGGCGTGGTTTCAACACGGCATTTGGTTCACACTACAGAAGGAAAAGTAATTGGGGAATGGGGCGTGAGAAAATGGGTGTCATCTGAGGCAAAAACATTTCAGAAACGCTCCAATATACATATTGCACGACAATCTTTGCGACTGGCGCTGCTGGAGCAGCTTGGCGGACAAGACAAAGTAAATTGGGATCACCAATTAATGGATTTTAAGAAATGCGAAGATGAAAGTTTTACGCTGAGCTTTCAGGTAAACGGAGCAATAAAAAATTGCAAGGCAGACCTTGTGGTTGGTGCTGATGGTATTCGCAGTTCAGTTCGGAAAATGCTGATTGGCGAAGATATTACACCTTTACGTTATCTGGGTTGTATTGTGATATTGGGGATTTGCCCTCTAAAATCTCTTGAAGGTCTTAATAGTTCCTTATTAGACTCGGCTACTGTTTTTCAAACTGCCAATGGCAATGAGCGAATTTACATCATGCCTTATAAATCAGATTCGGTTATGTGGCAGCTTAGTTTCCCAATGCCGGAAGAAGAGGCAAAAGCATTAAGTGCTCAGGGACTTAAAGCTCTTAAAGAAGAAGCGTGTCGCAGAACGCAGTGGCACAGTCCTGTTCCTGAAATTTTAGAAGCAACACCAGAAGCGCAGATTTCCGGTTATCCGGTCTATGATCGGGAATTACTCGAATCTGAATTGTTGAATAAAGGCGGACAAATAACGCTGATCGGAGATGCAGCTCACCCAATGAGCCCGTTTAAGGGACAAGGTGCAAACCAGGCGCTGTTAGATGCGCTCACGCTCGCCCGAATGATATTTAAAGGATGTAAATCTTTATCTCACTGGAAAAAAGTGGGTCTAAGAGTAAGTGTCCTGAATGAGTTTGAAAAAGAAATGCTGGAACGCAGTGCTGTCAAGGTAAAAGATTCTGCAGACGCCGCGGAGTTCCTGCATTCTGAAATTGTACTTCATGAAGGAGACGAACCAAGAGGACGCCGTTTAAAGAAAAAAGACAGATAACAAACATGTTTCAATAAATAAGAGCCATTCTTTCGATGGCTCTTATTGTATCTGATATTTTCAAATAATTTTATTCTATTCTTCTTACTGATAATTTATCCAAACAGAAATAAGCTGCGGTATTTATTCCGTACACTAAATCGAAGTCTGTTGAAGACATTTGAAAAACAAGGTATTTTACTTCTCCTAAACTCTGAAGACCACTTGTGCTTACATTCACCCAGCCTGTAGGCATAACTAACGAAGATCCTGTATGATTTGCTAATGTATGACTAATAGGGTTCGTAATAGTTCCGTCTTCGGTTACTCCGTAAATCAACAATTTGAAAGAATCACCCGAGGTAAACGCTCTTGCGAATCCATCTCCGTACAAACAACCGTAATAAGGCCATGGATGCATGTTGATTTTTAATCCTTCGACTTTGTATAATCCAGAGTTTCCTATTTTAATCCAGTTAGAAAAACCGCTTTCGCTAAAAGTAGTTCCTTGTGGATTTTTAGGATCTAAATAACTTGACCAATACGCAACAATATAAGGATCTCCAGGTGTCCCGGGTGTTCCCGGAGCTACTGAAGAAGAAGTTCCAAAACCACTTCCCGCCATAGTTCCCCATTGATGAGCCACCCAGCCATCAGATCCGCCAGGTGCAGCACCAGAACCGTAATCTTTAACATCATTTACATTTGATACCGTAAAACCATCCCAGTAATTATAACCGGCAGAAGTTGCTGTATGCGAAAATGTAAAAATGTCAACATTAAGATTGGTACCTGAAACATAGGTGTTTTCCCAGTATTTACCTCCTGCTGTAGTCGTTCCGCTTGCTAATAATGCACTCGTTAGATTAAGCGTTGACAGGGTTCCAATTGCAGGATCTGTTACCGTTTTTTTTGTTTTGCTACTTGTGCTTTTTGCTGTTGCACTGGCGCTTTCGTTACTTAAAGGAGCGTCGTCATTATTACAGGATGAAAGACCTAAGAAAAGACCGACTGTCAAAAAATAAAGTACTTTTTTCATAATTTATAAAATTTAGGGTTATTATTCGTCTTTAATTACTTTAGAAAAAGTATTCCTGCTTACTTGCTTTTAGAAAAATTCAAATCTTCGGCTTGTACAAAGTGGCTGGTTACCAAATCTGTACCACCTGCCTCTGCAAATGTTGACACGAATACTTTGACAAAATCAATTCCCGGCAAATGAACTTTCTTTCCGTTATTGTCTACAGCCCAACTAATATCTATTGACGGATCTTTGATACCTCCGTAACCCCACTCAAAAGTTCCTACATTATAGACTGTTCCCTCTCCATCACTTACATCTTTTATGGGCAGATATATTTTTGTTCCTTTTACTGTATAAGATTCTCCCATCCATTGTGGATAATAATTATATCGTCTCCATTTTTTTGTTTTTGTAATAAAACCGGAAGCATTTTTATTATCTGTCCATTTAAGATATTCTTTATCAAATTGCCAGTCTTTTGTGCCTGTTACAGCTGCTTTAGCCGGATTAGGTTTGTTGTATGTAATTTCATAATTTTTAACAGTCGTCGATTTATTATGTTCGCTGCCCGCAATTTCATACCATTCGTTTTCGTCTGCAATACCATTTTTATTTGCATCGTAGGCAACATATATACTTACAGGCGAAAATTTTAAACTACCGCTGTTCTGGGTCATTAAAACCGTAAAGTCGCGTTTGCCATACGTATTTATTACAGTATGATCAAATTTTGTAACGATCGATCCTCCAAAAGTTCCTAATGCAATATCATTTCCTTCTATAAGATCTGACTGAATTTGTTCCATAACATCAGCTTTGGCAGTAAATGGAGTATTATCACTATTATAGCTGGGTGCAAGTAAATAATCGATAAGCAATAATGCTTTTGAAGTATAGGTTTTACCTGTTTCTGAAACAGCAACTTTTGTAGACGCTTGTTTTGTCATTTTGCCTAACGTTACGGTTAAATCTACTGCATAACTGGCAGCTTTGGGCGCTATGAACTGTAATGTCTTTGTGTCTGCAATAACAGAATCTTTTACAGCTCCACTGGTACCGGTTACTTTTACTGTCCATTTGTATTTTGCAAGAGCGGGATCGCCATTTTCAATAAGCACTTCCGGATCAACGCTAACTGTATTGTACCTGCTTACTGTAAATTCTGAAACTAATTTTAATGAAATTGAAGCTTCTTTTACAGGTTGTATTTGAGGATCTTGTTCTTTTGAATCGTCATTGCTACAGCAATAAAAAGTGCCAATAGCGACAAGAAACAAACTATGTTTTAAATACTTTTTCATATTCTGATTATTTTACTTTTTTTAAATTGTATTTTTTTAATAGTTGAAGATCGGCTGCACCTGCAAATCGGGTAGCCATTGAAGACTGTTGATGGCAAAGTCCCATTGGTTCGCTCACACAGTTCACTACTTTTATAAAATTGATTCCCGGTAGATTGGCTTTATTTCCGTTTTTATCTACTGCCCAGTCGATATCAATATCAGGGTTTACAGCATTTGCATATCCCCATTGCGGAGGAGTAAAATTCCATAAGGTAGTTTGTCCGGGACGTGCCGTAATAAAATCTACATTCAGTCTTGTACCTTGATAAGTAACTGCAGTCTGAGAAGACCACAAAGGATAATATTCTTTTTTAGTCTTAGATCTTGGCATATAATAAGACTCTGCCGAGTTGTTTTCGCAAAAGATGTGCTCACGATCTGTAAACATATCATTAGGTCCTCCTACAACTACAGGCGCTCCTGCTGCTTTTTTATGATAAGTAATTTTAAAATTCTTTATAGTATTTGCTTTCGCATGCTGACTTCCTATGATTTCATACCATTCGTCTTCGTCCGGTTTTCCGTTTCCGTTTTTATCATAAGCAACATAGATCAATCCCGGTGCCGGCGGATTAGCCTTATCGCTCAAATCTCCTCCATATATTTTAAAATCACTTTGTCCCGGAACATTCACAACAGTATGATCAAAACCCACAATAATAGAACCTCCAAAACCTCCTAAGTCAAGTTCATATCCTACACTGGTTTCATTGATTCTGCCCAATGCAGTTCGTGCCATGTCTTCTTTTTTAAATCCGTCTTTATATAAATCGTTGGCAAACATTCCCGGTGCCGGATCAAAATCAAAGATACTTGTGATGTACGGACTGAAATTTTTGGCTTCATTCGTTACATTCACTATTGTTTTTTTACTTCCCTTTTTGTCTCCTGAAGTAACATTTAAAGTAAGTTCGTAACTACCTGCGTAAATGGCTGCAAAACGTAGGTCTTTTGTATTTCCTACGATAGAATCAGTCGTTTGGTTCACAGGATTTTTTGTCAAAATCCATTCATAAACAGGACTGGTTATTTCGGCAGAAGACGTTATGTTTAAAATGCTAAATGTTGGAGCTTCATATTTTTCCTGAAGTGTAATTGCGATCAATTTTTGTTCAGGGTTATCATCATTACTGCTGCATCCTGTAAAGACGGCTGCAAAGGCAATTAATAATAAATGGGTAAAGTTTTTTTTCATAGTTTTTGATATAATAATTTTAATTTAATACGTTATTCAATTGATTATCGGGTTGGGATATTTTCTCCTAAAAGATGCAAATCTGTTGCTCCCATAACCTCCGTCGAAGTTTCACCCAGCCATCCTGCCTGCTGATTAAGACCATTGTAGACTTTGACAAAATCGATTCCGGGAAGCTTAATTTTATTTCCGCTTTTGTCAATTGCCCAATCAATATCAATCGCAGAATCATCGTCATTATTAGGTGCATTATCTGCGTATCCGTATAAAAAGGCATACTGTACAAAATAACTTCCCGTTCCGCTTTCATCGACTGCATTATCCGGTAATCTTGTTCCTTTAAAAGTGATACTTGGCTGGTCTTTTAGCCATTTTGGCCAGTATTCAAGAGAATGATTATAGGCATTGTTTTGTACCAGATAACCGTCTTTGCCCTGATTGTCTTTCCAATAGATATATTCCGTATCTGTAAAATTTACTGTTCCTGTGCCGCCACCGGGAACGGGTTTTTTATTAGGATCAGGTCTGTAATACGTTATCTCATAATTATGAATCGTTTTTTCCATTTTATGTCCGGCACCTTCAATTTCATACCATTCATCATCCGGAAGTCCGTTTTTATTTTTATCATAAGACACCATTATTACTCCTGCTTCACTGCTACCGCCACGCATAGTGCTGTTAGGGTTAGGATTGGCTTCTGCCCAAAATGCATTACCCAATACCCTGAAATCACGTTTGCCTTTGATATTTACAATAGTGTGGTCAAAACCAAAAACAACATAACCTCCAAAAGCGCCAAGAGAAATCAAGTCCCCGTTTTTCTTGGCGAGGTAAGTATTGGTTCTCGTCAAAATTCTTTCTGTTGTATCGCCATCATTGGCTGCCGGCAAATCGTTTATGAATTGTCCCGGGGCAGGTTTGAATTCAAAAACTTTAGCTATAAAAGTTTTAAACTCTTTTGTTTCTTTACTAACCGTTATCACAATTTTCTGGTTCTGAATGGCGCCCTTATCGTTTATAGTCACTGTCAGGTTATAAGTGCCAACTTCTGTTGCTGCAAACAGGGCTTCTTTTGTCGTTGTATTGACCAACGAATAATTCTGTGTTGGAGCATTCGTGACCGTCCAGCTGTAGGTTGCATCTGCGCTCACAACAATATTGGGACTTATGGCAAGTATGGTAAATCTTGGTACATTATAAGGGATATCCTGACCGGCTATGGGAGGAATATTTTCATCGTTCGTTCCGCCATTATCTGAACAATTGGTCAGCAAAAGTGCTGCAGCCAAAAGAAGTACTGATCTGAAATAGGACAAGGATTTTTTATACATATCTATTATTTTTTGATTCTGATTAAAAGTGATATTTATTAAAGTTTTTATTTAATTAACTGTACTTATTGATTTGTTTATATATAAAATACAAGAGCTAAAATGACTAATGAAAATTTGGTGTGAGGTCATGCAGAATCCTTTGATTTTGAAATTTAACAAAAGAGGTAAATAAGAATTTTTCTAAATTTGGGTTTGAAACATAATAGGTATTATGCTTCTTGAGAATTTGTAATATTTTTTTGGAAAGGTTTTTTTTGGGAACTAAATACAGATGAAGTTTAGACTTTAATATCTCGGGATTTAAAAAACAAAAACGAGTTTCAGGCTCCTTGAAATAAACCAGGGAAGCAGAAATTATAAAATGAAATAAAAGTTTTTTTCCGGTATTGTACATCACTCATTTAATTAAATAAACTCCGGAATGTATGAATGAAAAGCAATAAGAGAGAATCCCGTTATACAATAACAGGTCAATTCTTGTTGTCCAACTTTATTCCACGAAAGTTTTACACTATGTGATTGTGGCAGGTCTCCTGACTTGTTCCATCTTTAAACAGCCTTCTCATCCGCAAAGCGGGACAATGGCATTAGTAACGTTTAAAGACTTATATAGAACTTACAGTAGCGGGTCTGTTCAGGATTTGCACCTGATTCCCTTTTAACTGTTTTTTCTTAAGAAAAAACAGACCAAAATCTGAGGGTAAATATATAATTATCTTTATAAAAATCCACTACTTTTTATCATTAAATTAAATTTATCACAATTTATATAAAAAATGTAATGGTTAAACTTCTAAATATTTGAATAAAATATCATTTCCTTAAGAAAAAGCTTTTTTGATTTTTTAATGAATGCTTTTAAAGATTTTAATATAAACCAATGTGGTCTGTATCAATAAATCAGCAACTTTATTTTAATGAAGAATGTGTATCTTTACTATAAAAAAGCTTACAATACTTTTTTTAGCATACTGGGCGATGTAGTAATACAGGCAGTAAAAATTACAAATTTTGTTCTTAATCACATTCTTGGCAACTGTCAAATATTACTTTAATAAAACTGGTTGAGCTATTGGGCTTTTATGCAACTAGCAAATGTGCACTGAATTTATATAACTTAAAAAAACTATTACATATGTCATTTGATTATATACCGATAGAAAGGGTTGAAAAGCTTACAAAAAAAGAGTTTATAGAAAATTATTACAAACCTCAGAAACCTGTTGTAATTACCAATCAAATAGAAGACTGGCCTGCGTTTAGCAAATGGGATTTTAATTTTATAAGGGAAGTTGCCGGTGAGAAAATGGTTCCTTTATATGACAGCCGTAAAACCGATTATACCAAAAAAGTGAATGAGCCGGATTTTACAATGACTATGTCTGAGTATATCGATATTCTTGAAAAGGGTCCAACAGATCTTCGGATATTCTTGTACAATCTTATGAAAGAGGTTCCTGTAATGAAGGCTGATATGCATTGGCCGCGTCTGGGAATCCGCCTGCTTAAAAACCTGCCTCTTGTTTTCTTTGGCGGTCAGGATGCGAAGGTTTTCATGCATTATGATATTGATTTTCCCAATATTTTTCATGTTCATTTTGAAGGTAAAAAACAATGTGTCCTGGTTGATCCCAAAGAAACAAAATATATGTACCGCCTACCCTATTCGTGGTTGTGTAATGAGGATATTGATTTTGATAATCCTGATTATGAACGATTTCCGGCACTTAGAAAAGTAAGGCCTTATATTACGGAGCTGAACCACGGAGAAATGCTTTATATGCCGGAAGGCTGGTGGCATTATATGAAATACCTTTCACCGGGATTCTCGCTTAGCCTGCGTTCTCTTGCCGGACGCCCATCTAACTTATGGAAGGGTTTTGCTAACGTTGCAATCATTCGTTATTATGATAACTGGATGCGCAAAAGAAAGGGTCAGGAATGGCTGGATTATAAGGATGCAGAATCTATACGCAGGACTAATGCTACTTTAGAAGCTGCCAAATAATACAATAAATGAGTTAAAACATAAAAAAAGCTCCAAAATCAATTGACTTTGGGGCTTTTTTAATTCTATGAGACTTAAAATCAATTGGCTAAAAAATCACGTCAAATCAATTTAATTCCTAAACTTCTGTAAGCATCAAGTTTACTGTCATCGCTTGATAAATCTGTAATAAGTGCGTTTATATCTTTAAGATCACAAACCTTAAAGGATTCTGTATTATTTATTTTTTCGATATTTCCTAAAACAATTATTTGTTTAGCATTGGCTAGCATAATGCGTTTTATTTCTGCTTCATCATTAAAAGTTGACGTTATCCCAAATTTACTCTGTATGGCACATGCACCCATAAAATAAACATCAGCAATATAATTTCTGATCTCCTCACGGCTTTTTGCTCCTAAATTCGTTTCTGTATGTCTGTTGTAAACACCTCCTAAAACAATAATTTCAATGTTTTTAAATTTTGAAAGAATTGGTACTAAGGCCACATTATTAGTTACAATCCTTAAACTTGAATTAAGCGGAAGATGAGCTGCAATTGCGCATACAGTCGTACCGCCATCCATAAAAACTGTTTGTCCGTTTTTAATAAATTGCCGGGCTTTTAACGCAATTGTCTTTTTACCATCTGAAAGATAAGACGCGCGATCCTGAAAATTCAAAGGATTCTTTGATATCGGGATTGCGCCTCCCCTGACTTTAGATAATAATCCGTTATTGTGAAGAAGTTCGATATCCCGTCTAATTGTATCTTCAGAAACTTCAAGATCAACTGCCAGCATATCATAGGTTACTTTGTCTTTTTGTTTTAATAATCTAAGTATATGGTCAAAACGTTCTTCTTTTATCATCAAATTTTATTATTAATCCTTTGGGTATAATTAGTTATAAAACATACTGTTTCCCTTTCGAAAAGTCATTTCATTTAATAAATAATGCAGAAATCAATCCTGCAGAAAACTGTATTTTATGCATTACCCAATACAAAATATTAAATATTATAGCTTAAAGAATTTTTAAAAAGTTTGATAATTCTTTAATTTCTTCGAAAACAATTGCGCCTGTCTCTCTCATTTCGTTTTCATTGAATCCATTAGAAAGTCCATACACATTAAAACCTTCCTCTACCGCATTTTTCAGTCCAACAATGCTGTCGGCAATCACAAAGCATTCCTCTGGTTGATATCCTATAGTTGTTGCAACATTCGAATATAACGCAGTGTCTGGATTTTGCTTCTCTATTTCAGAAGTGGTCAATATTTTCTCTGGCGTAAAAAGATTAAGTAGATTAGTCAACTTTAGATTGAATTCAATTTCTTCCTGGGGAACATTGGACAATACGAAAAATGGCATTTCAGGTATTTCCAGTATTCTTCTTACTCCTTCTTTAACATCAAGTCCACTCCTTAATTCTTCATAGATTTTTTTTCTTACTTCTTCTTCAAAATCATTTGCAACATTGATCACTATAAGATCTTTAAGTTGTTTTATATTCTCTTCGATTCCTTTTTCGCTAAAAAGACTCAAGGCATCATCAAGCTCTATGTTTAATCCGTACTCCTCGGCTTTATCTAACAGGATCGAAATTATTATTGTTTCTGCATTGAGTAAAATTGTATCACTATTAAATATAATACATGCAATTACGGGAGCGGCCTTTTCTTGTTTCATTCCTTTTGTTAATCTGTAAAATATTTTATTCCTGTTTTCTTACCTTATAAACTGTTGCTACTACTACCAACAAAATCCCACAGCTGCCTAAGGCTATTGGCAAAGAGAATGCTTGTGCAAGCAATCCAAGTAAAGCAGGTCCTGCCAATTGTCCCGCATATCCCATTGTGGTAACTGCCGGAATAGCAATTGATGCTGATATGTTCTTTAGTCGTCCGGCTTCGCTTAAAAAAACAGGAACAATATTAGCAGCGCCTAATCCTAAAAGAATAAACCCAATCAATGCTGTTATGGTCCACGGAGTCAATACTGCCAGAAACAATCCTGAAGCAGCGATAAGACTTCCTGCTACAACAACTTTTTTACTATTAAAACGTGACACTATTTTATCGCCAACAAGTCGCATTGTAGCCATAGCAATTGAAAACATGGCATATCCTATTCCGGTAAACGCTTCATTGACACCTCGGTTTTCGTGCAGGAATAATGCGCTCCAATCTAACATTGCTCCTTCAGAAAGAAATACTATAAAACACATAATTCCGAGGAAAATCACGCTTCTCTTAAGCCAGGAGAAAGATTTTTGTCCAACTTCCTTATCTGGAGAAAAACTCTCTATTGCAGCTTTTTCTGTGCCTGCATCAAATAGAAAACGGTATTGGGAGGTTACAATTAAAATAAGCAATATTGCTATACTTACTGCTGCTGTTATAGGTTCTAAGCCAAATTTCATTAAAAAGCCCAAGCCCAGAGAACCAAAAAGTCCGCCTACGCTAAAAAGACCGTGAAGGGATGACATTATAGGTTTACCAAATAAATTCTGAACCTGAACACCGTGAGAATTCATGGCGACATCTACCGTTCCTACTGCTGCGCCAAAGACAAATAATGCAATACCCATTGCTACTGCAGTGTTCAAAATTAAAAGCAACGGCAACGTGAACGCCATCAATAATGTAGCGCAAAGAATAACAATCCTGTTACCATATTTATGTCCCAGATAACCGCTAACAGGCATCATGGTGATTGCGCCACAACCCAACATTAATAGTAACAAACCCAAATTGGCGTCATCAAGGTTCAATCGTTGTTTTGCATAAGGAACCATTGGCGCCCAACTTGCTATTCCTAATCCGCATACTAAAAACATTGTTTTTGTTGCAGTTTTAGCCTTAACCACTTTATTAATCATATTTCATCATTTAAATATTATTTGCAAATTAATGCAAATTTGCATTAATTTGCAAATAATATTATAGAATTAAAATTTAGAAGTCAAAATAATGAGATCTTCTTATCGAAAATTCTCTCAAAAAATGAACTATTAAAAATAATTAAAATGAAAAAAAGACTAATTGTAGATATCGATGGTGTCATTGCTGACATTTACGGACAGTTTAGAAAATTTGAATTGGAGGATTTTGGTACTAATCAGGATTACTCTGAAATTACCGGAAAACTGGAAGAAGAGGCTTTTGTGAATGGGGAAATCTATATGGCGACCAAGGGATTTTTTAGAAATGCTTCTGTTATTCCAGGCAGCGTCGAGGCATTAAAAAAATTAAATAAGACTCATGATTTGTTTATTGTTTCTGCTGCTACAAAATTCCCTAATAGTATGGCAGAAAAACAGGAATGGCTTCTGGAAAACTTTCCGTTTATAACATGGCAGCAGATTGTATTTTGCGGAACAAAAGAGATTGTGAAAGGTGATATAATGATTGATGATCATTTTAAAAATCTGGATAAATTCTATGGTCAGACAATATTGTTTAGCCAGCCTCACAATCTTAACCGTGTCGAAAATGGTCATAACAGGGTTGCCAACTGGGACGAAATTAGCCAATTGCTTTTATAGATTTTGGAATTCAGCCCGATCTAAAAAAATTGCAAATCAGGCTGAAATAGAAAACTCCTCAATAATTAAAATGAGGAGTTTTTTATATCTAATAAAGTATTGAAATTTATCTATTACGATTCACTTACTAAAAGCTATACTTTAAACAATATTAATTTGATCAGCATATCAATTATTGCTGTTGCGTATACTTAGATTATTCTAAAATAGCTTTTGGCTCTAAGTATTCTTCTAAACCAAAAATGCCGTATTCCCTGCCAATTCCTGATTGTTTAAATCCGCCAAAAGGAGCTTTTGAATCGTGCGAAATACCATTGATACAAATTCTGCCTGCATCAATTTGAGAAGCTACGTGATAAGCTCTCTCTTTACTGGCAGAACTTACATAAGCAGCTAATCCGTAACTGGTGTCATTTGCTATTGCAATAGCATCTTCTTCGTCTTTGTACGGGATAATTGATAATACCGGACCAAAAATTTCTTCCTGAGCAATACGCATATCATTTTTTACATTAGTAAAAATGGTTGCTTTTACATAGTTTCCGTCTTCTAATCCTTCTGGTTTTCCTTCGCCGCCAACTAATAATGTTGCTCCTTCCTGCTGACCAATCCTGATATAGTCCTGCACACGTTCGTATTGTTTTTTATTTACCATTGGTCCCACAACAGTATCGACATCTTTAGGATTACCCACTTTTATATTTTGAATCACAGCTTTTGCTATTGCATTTACTTCTTCTAGTTTGCTTTCAGGAACGAGTAAACGGGTCGCCGCTGCACAAGCCTGACCGCTATTTAAGTATGCCGCAAAAATTGCAGTTGGAATCGCTTCCTGTAAATTAGCATCGTCTAAGATAACATTAGGAGATTTTCCTCCCAGTTCGAGGGTAACTCTTTTCATTGAATCAACGGCGCCTTTTGCAATTATTTTCCCTACTGCTGTTGAACCTGTAAAAGCAATTTTCGAAACATTTATATTACCGGTAAGTTCTGCACCAACTACATCACCCAGACCATTTACAAAATTTATAACGCCTTTTGGTAAACCAGCCTCATGAAAACATTCAGCAATAATTTGTGTTTGCTGTGTACTCATTTCACTTGGTTTTACAACAACTGTACAACCTGCGGCAATAGCAGTAGAAAGTTTGGTAACAATGAATCCGTTACTCATATTCCAGGGGATAATAATCCCTACAACTCCTACCGGCTGTAAATAAACTTTTGAATTCCCTACAGTTTGTTCGAAATCGAAATTCTTCAATACATCAATGATCGCGCTAAAATCACTTACCATATTTTGCGAAACCATCGAGCAAAACTGAAATGTTCCACCATATTCTTCTACCATTACATTCGTCAGGTCTTTTTCACGTCTGCTTACGATAGCACGCAACTTTTCAAGATAGCTAATACGCTCTTCTTTGGTGGTTTTCGAGAATGTTTTATAAGCATCTTTTGCTGCAGCAATAGCATTTTGGGTATCGACCTCATCTCCTAAAACTGCCTCACCTGTTTTTTGATTTGTAACAGGGCTAATAAGGTCAAATCTTTGTGTACCATGTGGTGTTACAAATTCTCCGTTGATATAAACTTTATCAATTGTCGTCATAATAAGTCTTTTTTTGTTACTGTAAAGGTCAGTAATCATACTGCGAAAAGACTTTCTCTAAAGCTCAAAGATAATTTGCTATAGGGCTCATTTGTACTGATTTTGTATAAAAAAACCACCTGAAAGCTCAGGTGGTTACTTTTTATGATAATTCAATTTCTTATCTGTTTTCGATCCAGTCTACCATCAATTTACGTTCAGCAAAAAACCATTGATTATTTTGTTTCACAAATTTGTCATGGTATTTAATATAAGCGATCATTAATTTCTGAACTCCATCTTCGATCGTCTGATGATGCGCGATGCAATACGCAAGGCCAGTTGCGGAATCTCCATCTAATTGTATACTTTTTTGCCCGTTAAAGTGCATTGTGGCATTATAAGAATTTAGATTATCAAACACAGGAAAAAGGTCATTTCGCTTGCTGATAACCATTGTTGGTTCAGGAGCCTTTGCATCCATAAATACCACAAAATTAGTATCTTCTGTAAATAACGCCATTTGCCCTTTTGCATCACGGGTATCAGCGCAAAATGCATATTTGTCTATTAATTCGCTAATGGCCAATCGATCTGCAGTTTGCTGTAATTGTTCTTCGGTATTCATTGTTTTTTAATTTTATGTTATTAAATACTGGCAGGTGTCACGCCAAACTTCTGCTTGAAAGCGGTGTAAAAATGAGAGAGGTTTTCGAAACCTAATTCTAAATAAATCTCAATAGGCTTTTGCTTTTTTTCCTGAATAAGCTGATAGGCTACTGTCAATCGTTTTTCCTGTAACCATTTGCGTGGCGAGGTTTTGAAAATTTGACTAAAATCTCTTTTAAAAGAGGCCAGACTTCTTCCTGTAAGTTTAGCAAATTGCTCAACTGATACATTATAATGATAGTTTTGAAGCATAAATTTTTCGAGATCAATTTTATAAGGTTCTGAAAAATCAAATAAAAAGGACTTCAAAGAGGGATTTAGATGTAACAATAATGCCAGGGCTTCATTTGTTTTGATCATGGCTAATTTTTTGCTTACATCTTCTGACTGTTCTATATAAGCCAATAAGGATTGAAAATAGCCTTTCATCAACGCATCCGGTTTCAGTAACATCACTTTGTCTCCCCTATATGGTTTACTTTCATAAATGCCATTGTTTATTGCGTATTCACGCAGGACATCATCTGTAATAATTATAGAAATGCTTTTATAAACCTCATCTCCAACAGGAAACTTCATCGATTTTGCCAATTGATTTTTCTGCACCAACAGCATTTGGTTCTTTTTTAGAACCAATTTTTCACTTTGATACTGAACACGTGTTTCTCCGGAAAACTGAAATGCCAATACATGATGCGGTACAAATTGATCATAACCACGTTCGTCCTTAAACAAACACGAATACACAAAGCTGTCTTCTAAAACTTTGGTTTTGGGTTGTACTTCTTCGTTCATTGTTGCTGAGATAAGAGGTATTGATTATATACTGTATTTCTTGCATCAGTATTGCTGTCGATAAACATCAGCAAGGTCATCAATGCTATAGTGGTAATACCAATGGCCCGCCATAAAGGCGTATTGAGAAACACAATCAACAATGCTGCTGCAATAATAATCAGCGGAAGTACCTTGAAAACCATTGCAAGTTCACTTTGCGATTTTGCAGTACGTGCTGTTTCTATAGTAATAAAGGCTTTTGCATCTGTTCTATAAGCAGTTTCGAATTGTGCAATTCTGGGTTTATTGGTAAAATACAAACCTGCCGAAATTACGAGGATCAAAACGCCTGATACTAATATAGGCCACACAAATGCTTTTGCCATAGGCGTTTTACCAAGCTGCCAAAATCCAAAGGCTATTATAAAAAACAATAAACCAAATAGCAAAGTTATTTTAGAAGAAAAAACCTCCGCTTTAGCCCAATCTGTACTTACTTTTAAAATATCCATCTTGTTATAATTTTATATTACAAATTTACAGCGTTTTATTGAATGAAGTATTTTCTATATGGTTCAATTATTATTTGGTATATGGCTCATTTTTATTTTATTATGGCAGAGATGTTTTTCATCTTATGGAAGATTATACACTCCTGAACATGATTATAAATAATATTTATAACTGCAAAAAATTATTAATTTGATTAATAACAAGACCTGTCCTAAATTTGTCCTGTCAAATCAGAACAAATGATTTGTAGTAACAAAAAATAACTATTAAAATTTAAGATCATGAAATTTACAAGAAGAGCAAACGCAAACTGGAAAGGTACAGGAATGGAAGGAAAAGGAACTATTACTACACAAAGTACAACCTTGAATGAGGCACAATTATCTTTTAAAACCCGTTTTGAAGAAGGTGTAGGTACTAATCCTGAAGAATTAATTGCAGCAGCCCATTCCGGTTGTTTTACCATGCAATTAAGCTTTTTACTTACTGAAGCCGGTTTTACTCCGGAAGATTTGAATACTGAAGCCAAAGTTACTTTTGAAGATGGCACCATTACATTGATTCAATTAATCCTGAATGGGAAAGTTCCCGGAATTTCTGAAGATGATTTCCAGAAGGCAGCGCAAAAAGCAAAAGAGATTTGCCCTATTTCAAAATTATTGAATACTGAAATTACTTTGTCAGCGACACTAATTGCATAATGCAAAACAGCTTTTTATAATTGATATATCACAAAGCCTGACGTCTCTTCGTCAGGCTTTCTTATTATTACATGAATTTACTTACTGATTTTACAAAATAAGGAGAATCGTTCCATCGTATTTTGCGATAAACAAAGTCTTTTTGAAGTGATTCCGGAAGACAATTCCAGATCGCTTCATTCATTTTTTCAAGCAGTAGTTTTTTCGAAAAAGAATCAGAAACTACTAAGCTGATTTCTCGTACCGGCTTAGGTTCTTTAAAGGGTTTAAAAAGTTTCATATCCTTTTCGTTAAGAACAGAAAGTTCCGGTATAATTGCGAATCCTAATTGCGCACGAACTAAATTCTTTAAAGTTTCGATAGAACTGATATCATAAGTAAACTGCTCTTTTATTTTTCCGGGTGTTTTGATACCGCAGATATCAAGCAATTGTGCATTGTAACAAAACTCACTATGAAGCAGTAATAATTCTGTTTTATCTCCCGGCTGAATCTCATAAAATTCGTCATTTGCCATTGGGTGAAGCTCATTTAAATAGGCTACAAAAGGTTCTTTGAAGATTGGATGTTCTATTAAATTTGAATTTCCTGTTGGTGTAGCCATAATTACCACATCCAGCGCGCCTGATTCAAGATCCTTCATTAACTGTCCTGTATTGGCTTCTTTTATAATAAAATGTACTTTGGGAGTAGCTTCTTTCATTGCCTTAATAAACAATGGAATGAGATATGGAGACAAGGTTGAAATTATTCCTAATCGGATTTCGCCTTCTAACACGTTTTTTTCGTTTACTACAAAATCGCGAATCTCATCTGCTTCTTTCAGGATCTTTCTTGCCCTGTTTATAATTTCCTTTCCCAGTGTTGTAGGTGTCAGTGGAACTTTATTGCGATCAAAGATTTTAATGCCTATTTCTTCCTCAAGATTTTTTAACTGAATTGTAAGTCCGGGTTGTGAAACCATACACGCCTCTGCTGCTCTTGCAAAATGACGTTCATCATCTAATGCTACAATATACTTTAATTGCTGTATGGTCATGATTATAAATTTATTTTATAAAGATAAAAAATAATACAATTTTTGATATAACAAAATCAGAATAAAAATTACTACTGTTTTATATTGTCTCATCATAAAAAAACTCCAAAATCATAAAATTTTGGAGTTTTAAAATTAAAGAAGTGTTTCTGATATTAAACAGTTAAAGGCTCAGCCTTAAAACCTTTGCTTTTGATGATGGCAATTATTTCGTCCTCTGTAGCTCCTTCTGATGCAACGGTAAGGATTTTATCATTATTGTTGGTGTCTACACTCCAATCGCCGATACCTTCGGCACTATCTAAATCAGATTTTACTTTGGCTACACATCCACCGCAATTAAGGGTTGTTTTGAATTGAAGATCTTTCTTTTCCATATTATTTAATGCTTATTATTGTTATTTTTATAAAGCAAATTTCCGCCATTTATGCTTCAATTTCTTTGCACTATTCCTTATTTGATTTGTGACATTTACTGATTTATATTTTATCTGATTGTTCCTCAATAATAGCCAACTTATCGCGTCTTATTTGTTTATAGTAGGAAGAAGTAAATCCGGTATATTTCTTTAATTGATTCGATAAATGTGCGGGACTGCTATAGCCTAAAGTATGTGTGATTTGAGACATTGACTGATTAGTATAAACCAGAAGTTCTTTTATTTTTTCAATTTTTCTTAAAATGATATATTTTTCAAGTGTTTCTCCTTCTATAGAAGAAAACAAAGCACTGAGCGCATCGTAACTCTTATTCAGTTTATTGCTTATTAATAAAGAGAACCTAACTGGTATTCCGGAATCTAATTGCATCGTAATCCCGGTTTCTACGAGCTCTTTGATCTTTTCTACAGTTTCCTGGGTTTTACTAAAAAGCAATTCAAATCCATACTTTTCCAACATGGATTTAATTGTGCTCAAATGCATGGTAAGATCTTCTGTATCTTTTAGTACGATGCGCCCTAATTCAATATCAATGATTTCGAACCTTAATTTTAAAAATTCCTGTTCAAGTACATAAATGCATCTGTTACACACCATCCCTTTAATTAATAATATCATAAAATTGCTTTTGAAATCTTAGCTGTAAGACTCTTTGAAAATGAAAGAAAATAAAAAACGGCGGCCAAAAAATATGAAACCGCCGTTTGGCAAACGCATCAAGGAGTTTTCTACAACTAAAATTATTTCTTTAATCTATTGGGTTTAACATATAAAACTTCTGTTAGACCCAATAGATTGCTTTATTTGATGACAGGAGGATTATAGTCTGATAAACTTGTTACTCTTACGGTGTCTATTCCTTGTAAAGACCAGGTTATAGGCATCATTGTCATGTAATTGCACTTAGGGCATTTGTCTCCTTTTGAGCCTATCATTTCTTTGTGTGACGGGCAACCTGTTATAAATTTTCCGTTTTTATCAAGTGCCTGACCCAATTCATTTTCGTACTTGTTTGTTTTTTCTACCGTGTCTTTTTTTTCTGCATCTTCAGCATTATTGTGGAGATTATCGGTATTATCAGTATCGTTTATTTTCTTAGTATCACTTCCGCACGACGAAGCAAATACTGTTATTGAAGCCAATATTATTATCACAAATTTATTTAGTTTCATCTTGATCACTATTTATTGTTCTTTGAGAATCTGAGTTTATTTTTTCCATTTCAAACGCAGGCTGTTGCTTACCACACTAACACTGCTCAAAGCCATTGCGGCTCCAGCTATCATTGGGTTGAGCAAGAATCCGTTTATTGGATATAATATACCCGCCGCAAGCGGAATACCGATAAGATTGTATATAAATGCCCAGAATAAGTTTTGTTTGATAGTGGCGACGGTTTGCTTCGACAAGCGGATGGCCTGAGGAATCTTGGTAAGATCTGATGAAATAATAGTCATCTTCGCTACATCCATTGCAATGTCGCTTCCTTTACCCATGGCGATACTTACATCAGCGGTTGCCAAAGCAGTACTGTCATTAATACCATCGCCTACCATGGCAACAACTTTGCCTTGTTTTTGTAATTCTTTTACAAAATCTGCTTTGTGCTGTGGCATTACTTCTGCTTTGTAATGTTTGATTCCTGTTTGTCCGGCAATGGCTTTTGCAGTAGCTTCATTATCTCCGGTAAGCATATACAATTCAATGCCCATTTCCTGCATTTGTCTAATGGCTTCTACAGATGTTTCTTTTATCTTATCAGAAATAGCAATAACAGAAAGTGCCTGCTTACTATTGGCAAACCAAATTACGGTTTTTGATTCTCTGCCCCATTCTTCTGCTTGTTTCAATAATGAATCGGCAATAACAATGTTATTCTCTGTCAATAATTTCCTGTTCCCTACAAAATAAGTTTCAGCCTGATAATCTGCTTTTGCGCCTTTACCTGTGATACTATCAAAATTGGATAAAACCACACTTTGTGCGCCTTTCAAATTTTTTACTACGGCTTCCGCCAAAGGATGTTCCGATTGCTTTTCGATACTGATTAAGATGTCTTTTGTCGCGTCTTGATTATCTAACCATTTTATACCGGTAACTTCTGGTCTTCCTTCTGTAATCGTTCCAGTTTTATCCAGGACGATAGCCGTAACTTTTCTTGCCAGTTCCAGGCTTTCGGCATCTTTGATTAAGATTCCATTTTCAGCACCTTTACCCACTCCTACCATAATTGCCGTAGGTGTAGCAAGTCCTAAAGCACACGGACAAGCAATAACCAATACGGTAACTGCTGCCAGCAATGCTTGTGCAACTGCATTTTCTCCTCCCAGAAAGAACCAAAGAAGGAATGTAATAATAGCGATACCAATAACAATTGGGACAAAAATACCCGCAATTTTATCTACCAATTTTTGCACGGGGGCTTTGCTTCCCTGAGCATCCTGCACCATTTTTATAATTTGGGCAAGCATGGTTTCCTTTCCTACCTTGACAGCTTTGAACCTGAAACTTCCTTTTTGATTTATAGTTCCGGCAAATACCTTTTCGTTTTCTGTTTTTAATACAGGCACAGGTTCACCGCTCAGCATGCTTTCATCTACATAGGAATGACCGGAAGTAACCATGCCGTCAACTGCAATTTTCTCACCGGGTTTTACAAGAATAATCGCATCAACACTTACGTCTTCAATAGCTACTTGTTTTTCTGTTCCGTCAGGTTGAATGACTATTACGGTTTTTGGCTGTAATCCCATTAACTTTTTAATAGCTGATGAGGTATTGCCTTTTGCTTTTTCTTCTAATAATTTACCAAGAAGTATAAATGCGATAACTACAGCTGCTGCTTCAAAATAAACATGGGCGTGTAATCCGCGTTGGTGCCAGAAATCCATGAAAAGCATATTGAAAACACTGAACAAATAAGCAATTCCCGTACTTAAAGCTACCAGAGTATCCATATTGGCAGAACGGTGTTTCGTCTGTTTCCATGCATTGATAAAGAAATCTTTACCGAGCCAAAGCACTACCGGTGTCGAAAAGAACCACATGATTTCGTTACCATAAGGCATATCCATAAAGAACATACCAATAGTTACTACCGGCAACGACAAAATAACGGCCCAAATGGTTTTGGCTTTTAATTTTTTAAATTTTTCTTCATGAATCGCTTCAAGAGATTCCTGCTGTTTTGTTTCGTCAACAATAAGCAAGTCGTAACCAACAGCCTGAACTGCTTTTTGTAGTTTAACAGCATCTGTTAGATTAGGAAGATATTCTACCGTTAGATTTCCGGTTGCAAAGTTTACCGAAGCTCCCACTACTCCTAACTCATACGTTACGATGCTTTCTGCACTTCCCGCACATGAAGCACAAGTCATGCCCAGAACCGGAAAGGTATTTCTGACTGTTGGCACACCATAACCAAGATCCTTAATTGCCTTTACGGCATTAGCAACGGTCTCATTTCCTTTGACAGTAATGGCCGCTCTGCGGTTGTTTATTTCTACTTTGTGGGTTTCAACACCTGCAACCTGTGCTAATCCTTTTTCTACGATTAATGCACAGTGCTCGCTCTCTACGTCTTCAAGAGGGATATAAATTGTTTCCTTTATTGTATTTGTCGCCATAATTCGCTTGTTGTATTTACATGCAAAGTTGGCAACTATACACATGAATTCTATTGCGCAATTATGGATTTGATTTGTAACATTTACTTAAACCTTATCCAGTGGTTTTCTTTTTTCTTCTCGAATTTGTTTGAAATGACTTGGCGTTAATCCCGTTACTTTTTTGAACTGATTGCTGAGGTAAGCAACACTTGAATAATTAAGGCGCAGCGCAATCTCGCTTAACGATAACTCATCATAAACCAAAAGTTCTTTTACTTTTTCGACCTTTTGGGCGATAAAATATTTTTCTATCGTGGTGCCTTCCACATCAGAAAAAAGATTAGAAAGATAATTATAATCGTGGTTGAGCTTTTCACTCAGCAGGTCAGATAAATTGCTTTTTGTATCATTATCCTGATGGTGTACAAGATCGATGATGCTATTTTTTATTTTCTCGATGATTCTGCTTTTTTTATCATCTATCACTTCAAAACCTAAGGGAATCAATGCTGCTTCGAGTGCATTACGCTTTTCAGGATTGAGTTCTTTTGCCAGGGTGACTTCGCCTAACGTGATATTTGTAAAGTCTAAATCAAGTTTTTCAAGCTCATTCTCAACTACCATTATACAACGGTTGCAGACCATATTTTTAATAAATAGTATGCTCATATCCTTATTCAATCCCATTTTTATATTTTATATAATAGGCAAACTTACTATTAAAATTCTATTATAGATTATTTTTAAAATGACTCTCTCTGATCTGTATTCTTAAACGCATTATAAACAATCGTTGTTTTTATTGGGGTTTTAAAACAAGATTTAATTGTTATGATCTTTAAATAAGGCACTTATTAAAATTTAAATTACTCCTGAATATTTCCCTACATTTGTTAGAATACAGCTGTCTTTTAATCTTATATATTAATAAATAAAAAGTAATAATGATTATTGAATATTTAGATAAACATAACCATATTATCACGATAAAAAGCATTGGTGAAATGCCGAAAGACTTGAGTTCTATATCCAGTTTACAGCTTATTGATTATTCGAAAGATGATGTTATAGAAATTGAAAAGCTTTTTGATATCGATACTTCGATATTGAGCAACAGTGACGATATTGAAATAAGTTCTCACTATGCGGAAAATGAAAACCAGCTGGCTTTTAATT
Source organism: Flavobacterium sp. NPDC079362 (assembly GCF_050267765.1). NCBI lineage: Bacteria > Pseudomonadati > Bacteroidota > Flavobacteriia > Flavobacteriales > Flavobacteriaceae > Flavobacterium > Flavobacterium sp. NPDC079362. Next base: position 41,531 of record NZ_JBNNFM010000004.1, read on the forward strand.
TTTCATTTCCTTACTATTCTGATCAGAATAAGATCGAAGAGATGATTGTGTCTTTTATATTAAAGGAAAATATAATGTTTTCGTTTATGGCAGTAAATTTTGAGCAATTTATCTCCGAAACTAAAAAACATGAATATTTTGAAAACATGAAAAATTTCCCGCTCACTTTAGATTCATTTCTTCGAAAGCTGATTGGGATCGTTCCGGATTATTTTGCAGATTTAACTGAAGTAATTTCAAAAAACATTAAAAACACTTATTACAATTCCCAGAAGCGAAAAGCTTTTTCAGAAAAAGAACTGGATGAATTAACGGCCCTGAAATTCGATAATTATCTTATTAGGGAATCGCTGAATGAATTTAGAAGAATTTTACTGCTTTTGAAAAAGAGCAACAAATTAAGTCCTGAAATAAAGGAAGCAATTATTTTTGAACTTGAGGATCTAACGGTTATCAACGAATATGTAGTGAACAATTTTGAACGACTCGAAGATCTTAAAGATTATGTAAGCAATAAAATAGACCTGGAACAAAACCGAATCTTTAAAACATTAACGATTATCACCACTTGTATTTCATTGCCTATGCTTATTGCCGGAATTTATGGTATGAATTTTAAATACATGCCTGAACTCGAATGGAAATACGGCTATGTGTATGCTGCAATACTATTACTGCTTTGTTTTGTTGTCCCATTATTGTGGTTCAAACGAAAAAAATGGCTGTAATTGATTTGCTTTTTTTTAATTTAATCCCAATCAACCCGGCTACTTAAAGTCAATTTTGTTGATTAATTCATCGTTTTTAAAATAATAGGCTTCATAAGATTTTGAACGGATTCCGTAAACAGCTTCAATGATTATTTCGTCAGCGTTTTCTTTTTTATCCATTACTAACTTTTGCTGCTCTGTTGTTAGATCTGTAATTGGGATCATTTGTTCAAATTCAAATCCTTCATCATAACTAAATTCAAGGGCGTATCTGGCGTTTTCCCATCTCATTTTAGTCTCTAATCCTTTGGTTTTTTCATTAATGGTAAAACCAATATTTTGAGTTGTCAGCAACTCTGAACCTGATTGTGTCAACATCATAAGACCTGAAATAACCATAGCAAAGTAACCTATTTTCTTAAACACAAGTTCGCTGATCCTTGGCAATAAAAACTTCATAGACCAGGTCGACAATACGGCGGCAACAGCGACTACAATACCAACATAAATAACCTTTAGGGAAATTAGCCCAAAAAGCGTGTAGAGAACAATTTTTACTAAATGCAGGATTATTTCATTGGCAGCTCGTGTGGCTATAATGCCTTCTTTTGTTAACCCGTAACGCAAATAAAACTTATTAAAAAGTAATCCCACGGCGCCTGTAAGTCCGGATAAAAAACCTGCCGTAAAACCAATTGCTCCCAATGCCAGATTACTTGGTTTATCTACTGTATTGATCTGTTTTGATTTTTTGAACAAAAACGGAATGTTTCCTACTAAGAATAATCCCATTGCGATTTCTAAGTAAACGGGATTTACAAATTTCAGTAACCATGCTCCTAACCAAACTGCGGGTAATGCTGCCGGCACAAAATATTTTACGATATGCCAGCAAATATGTTTCCTGAAAACGATTAACCGTGAGGCAGAACTCGTAAAAGTTCCTATAGATAATGCTGCGGGAACCTGGCTTATTGGCAAAAGCCTGCCTAAAACCGGAATTAATAATAATCCTGCTCCGCCACCACAAATAGCACTTATTGAAAAGGCAAGAAAACTGCAAATAAAAATTATTAAAAGTGTTGTAATCATTGCCGTTTTCTAATTATTGTTATAGTTGATGGTGCTTATTATGAACCAATTGAAAGTAAGTGCAAAAATAATTCTATTTAATTTTTTGAGCGTAACCAATTAAATTAAGATATCCTTAAAATACGCTCTGATCGCTTGAAAAATAGAACTCCTAAAATCTTATTTTTTAGTAAACTATTATAAAAAAGACACAAAAAAACCTATTCCGTTATGAAATAGGTCTGCATTTTTGATTGAAACTAAGCGATGATTAAAACCCAACAAGGTAATAAGGTTATACATCTGACACTTGTTGTTTTAATGCCAGATGTATTTACAAATCAACCTCCAATTAAATTCTTATTTTACTGTATAAATAATATGGTTTGCTTCACAAAGTCTGAAATAGCCTAGTGCAAAATTATTAGTATCAGTTGTATTGATTATATTTCCTCTGATATTAGCCGGTACCGAACCAAAAGGATTCGAACTTGAAGCCTGTAAAATTAAATTCATGTAATTAAAAAAGTTTTTAGAAATACCACGATGTGTGATATCAAGAACTTTTCCCGGTTTTAGATCCGTATCTGCATATTTTTCAACTATTTCATTCCCATTAACAAATTCATCACTTGATGGTGAATAATCCGGATAAGCAAGAAAATCAGTTTTATAATCCGTTAGATAATAATTGACCTGATCAGCCGGGTCTTTATAATAAAATGATACTACAATAAGATCAGGACCAGTTATATCTGCCATAAACTCCTGATCTACTCTTTCTATTGGCGGCACAGCAACTAATTTTTCTGTAGCCGTTAAAGTCTGTCCGTCTACTTGTACAAATAATTTATATTCCATATCAATTGCAGGCACAAAATTAGTACACTTATATAAGCCAGGTTCAGATTCATTAAACGTAAAAATAACTCCATCACTATTTTCAACTCTTACCTGTGCTCCTGAAACTTTTGGTGTCGTTGGACTGTAATAAGGTGCCATTCTGCTTATTTTTATGGTCTGTTCACTTCCGCTGGTTCCTTTCTCCCAAATTATTTCGGCGTCGATCACTATTTTGGGATCTCCTGTTTCCAGATCAAGTTCAACCACTTTGTCACAGGACAAAAAAAGTAAAACAAAAAGAAGGCTAAATAAAGTAAATGCTTTACTTTTTAAATTGTATTTTTTTAATCTTAGCATGCTATTAAAATTTAAAATTATATGTAACACCAGGTATTAATCCGTAAATAGATAACTGTCTGGACTCATTCGTTCCTGTATTATCATTTTGTGAAAAAGTCATCGATGCAGCATTTTGCCTGTTGTAAAGATTGTAGATACTAAATACCCAATAGCTTTGCCATCCTTTCTTTTTATCCGGTTTAGGAGTGTAGGTCGCACCAATATCCAAGTGATGATAGGCAGGAAGTCTGTTGGCATTTCTCAATGTATAGTTGGCTACATTTATACCGCCAAATTCATAATAACCGTTTGGATATGTTACCGGCTGACCTGATTGTAAACTAAAATTAGCATTAAACGACCATTTACGATTGAATTCGTAATTTGCAGTAACATTCAAATTATGCAGTTTATCGTATCCGGACAAATACCAATCTCCGTTGGCGATACCCGGTTCGCTTGGTGTTCTTCCGGGTGTTCTTTGTTCTGCCCTGGACAAAGTATAAGCAACCCATCCTGTAAAACGCCCTGTGTTTTTTCTGAACAATAACTCCATACCATATGATCTTGCTTCCCCGTTCAGGATATCTTGTTCGATATTATTGTTCCCTAATAGATTTGCACCATCGATGTAATCGATACGGTTTTTAATTTTTTTATAAAACAATTCTCCTTCAAATGAATATTCACGTTCTTTCAAATTTTTAAAATATCCTACTGCATATTGGTCCAGCATTTGCGGTTTTGTAAAAGGTCCGCTTGGTGTCCAGATCGTCATAGGCAACGGTGCACGGGTATTCGACAACATATGAATGTATTGCGCCATTCTGTTATAACTCGCCTTTACCGAAGTTTCATCATTAAAAGCATATGATAATGCCAATCGCGGTTCAAGATTATCAAACTTGCTGATGGTTTTTCCTTTTCCGTAATAAGTACTTCCAGTTGGCGTTCCTTCTTCATAAATATGATATAACGGATTGTAAACTACTGCTTGTCCATTTTCATAGGTACTTATATTTTCATCACCTAAACGTAAAAATGTACTATAACGAAGACCATAACGAAGGTTCAGTTTTTCTGTCACCTGATTTTCAACATCAAGATAAGCAGACGTTTCTAAAGCATATTTTTTATCTAACTGATTGTAATTAAACTGTGAACCAATACCTTGAGGCTGTATAGTTCCAGGATTAAAATCATAATACAAACCATCAATACCATAGTTCAGTTTAAAATTGTCTGATATGGTGTGATTCCAATTGTATTTAAGCCCGTAGTTGGTAATTTTACTATCCCATTCAAATTTTTGAAATGGTATTTCCAGATTAAACTTATAATCACTGTAAAAAACAGAAAGATTCGTATTTAAATTGTCTGAAAATTTATGTTTCCAGCTAAACGTTCCCATAGTATTACCATAAGTAGTGTTGAAAAAATTGTTGATATTAAATAAATCATTTCCCGTATAACCGGAAAAAGCTATTGTATTATTGGCTCCCAAACGATAATTAAACTTAGCATTAATATCATAAAACATGAGCGAACTCTTGATATCAGTAAGTTTTAAAAATAAATGCGCGTAAGAAGCACGTCCTGCAATAATAAATGACCCAACATCTTTCTTTATAGGACCCTGTACCAAAAGTCGGCTTGATATAAGACCGATACCTCCGTTTACTTTATATTCATTAAGATCTCCAGTTTGCTGACTTACGTCAAGAACTGAAGAAACGCGTCCTCCAAATTTAGACGGAATCCCTCCTTTGTATAAATCTAATCCGCTAACAATATCTGCATTAAAAATAGAAAATAAACCAAACATATGAGAATCCCCGTATACCGGAGCACCATCTAAAAGAATCAAATTCTGGTCAGCAGCACCCCCACGTACATTAAAACCTGACGAAGCTTCTCCGGCACTTGTAACCCCAGGCAAAGTTAGTAATGATTTTAAGGGATCCGGTTCCCCCATAGCAGTCGGCAGTCTTTTAATCTCAGCCATCGAAAGCTTGTTTACACTCATTTGAGTATTCTTTACGTCAACGGCCTTGCTTGTCGTGATAATCACCTGCTCTAATTGCTGACTGTCAGAATCCATTATAAATTTCATTCTTGCATCATCAGTTATTTCAACCTTTCTTTCCTTATTGGTTAGCCCTATATAACTAACCGCAACAGTATAAGTTCCGTTATCAAGCTCTATAGAAAACATTCCGTTTTTGTCCGTTATCACACCGGTTTCTACTTCTTTGACATAGACATTCGCACCAATAATAGGTTCGTTACCATCATTAAGAACCTGTCCTGTCAGCTTGTTTTTTTTTTTAGCTGTAGTTGATTTAGACGTTTTTTTCTTCACAAAAATATTATTCCCTACTATCGAAAACTGAATAGATGCACTTGTATTCAAGTCGTTTAAAAGATTTTCTATTTTGATATTTTTATAGCTGTGCTTTTTTGTAAAGTATTTTTGTTCTGTATTAATCTGATCTGTAAAAGCAAATTTAAAGTCGGTTTGATTCTCAATTTCCTTAAAAAATTCTTTTAATGTAACCGTTTGATCTACCGTAACGGTAATGTTCTGGGAGAACACAGACAAACTGAATAAAAAAAAGCATGCTGAAATTATATGCTTCATGAAATTTTGTATTTTTGAATATTATTAAATGGGATAGTTTTATACTACCCTGACTATAAGGAAGGATGTTTAGTTTCGCGGCTAGTGCATCCTTTTCTTTTCTATTGAAAAGTAATCTGTTTTAAATCTTCATTTATTTCAAAGTTTAGGTTATACATTTCTGATATTAATTCGACAATTGTTTTTAAATCTTCTTTTTTATTTATTCTTACTGTAATTCGCTGGTTGTAATATTCTTGTGGTATAATTACTTTATAACCGTAATGCGCTTCAATATAGGCACTCACAACCATCAGTTTTTCATTCTCAAAATCCGTAAACCTGTTAAATTCTACGACCGATACAATTGAGTTTGCATAAGTAAACTTATCACCCGGTTTCAGTATCCATTTTTTATCCTGATCTTTTACACTCATCTGCACACTTCCTTCAAAAAGTTGCACTACTACACCTTTTCCATCTTGCCCTAATACAGTAAAAGAAGTTCCTAAAACCGTAGTTGTAGTTTCATTGCAAAAAACCTGAAAAGGATGCTTTTTATCTTTTTTTACTTTAAAATAAGCCTCACCCTCCATTTCAATTTTTCTATTGATCTCAAAATTATTGGCATAAGCAATTTTAGAATTTGGGCTTAATTCTACTTTCGAACTATCCGGCAAGAAAATAGTTTTTACTTTTGAAGTCCGGTTTTCAATTACATTCGAAGCAAATTGAATTGCCTTTTCTGCAGGATTACTATTAAAGTAAATTCCGGTACCAACAAAAATTAAAACTGCTGCTGCCGCTGCATAATAAAACCAAGCCTTAGATTTCTTCTTTTCTGAAGCAAATGCCTTTGCCTGAAACTGTTCCCAGGAAATCTCTTTTTCATTATCAGAATGTGAAACAGGAGTTTCGTCCCACACTTTTTTCAATTCTTCTTCTATTTTTTTTTCATCCATGTCTTTGAAGCTTTATATTTTTTGACAGTAAAATCCCTGTTTATTAAAAACACCATAAACCATTTCTTTTATATCCCTGTTGGTTTCGATTCTTAGAATAAGATCGTGATTCTCTTTGTCAAAATTCATTATGCAATCAGAAATAATAAACTGCAGAAGCACGACAATAAATTTTGCGTCTTCCTTTGTTTTTACATCCGTTTTATAAGATTCAATATACATTTTATGTTTCCGTTTATAGATATAACAAACGAGAACACAAAAGTTCCTAATGCTCTTCGATTTTTTTTCGAATAAATTTACTGGCAAGATAAATATGATTGGCAATTGTCTTTTCAGAAAGATCTGTCATTGCTGCAATCTCCTTATAGCTAAGGTTTTCCAGTTTGTGTAAAGTAAATATTTTTTGTTGCTGCTCCGGAAGAAGATTAATAAAATTATACAGTTTTTCTCTTCTTTCTTCAAAAATTATTGTTTCTGTATCTTCGGGTTCCATTTTTTCGAACTCCGGATCAAGCTGAATTATCTTATTTTCTCTATTAACGTGATTGAGAATGATATTCTTGCAGATCGTAAACAATTGTTTGTCGAATAAAACCTCTTCATTAAGCAATTCTCTTTTATTGTATAATCGTAAGAAAGTTTCCTGAACAAAATCCTGTGGGGTCAGAACGGTAAAATCAAAACGTCTGGCAATACTTATCAGTTTATCATAGTAATTAAGGTAAGCTTCTTTGAAGGAAGCCTCATTACCTTTTTTTAAACTTAATATAAACTTCTTGTTGTCCATAAACGCAAATACGATGATTAGTCTTAACTTAAATTACCTAATAATATTGTACTTTAAATTGGTCGCTAAGACTTATACTTTGTTACTTTTTTAGTAAAATTTAATCTACAAAGAACAGAAAATTTATTCTAAAATTTTCTGACAAAAAAAATATAGTATCAAAAAACGTAAACTTAACTTTTCATTAAGAAAACCTGGTCGTTTTTGATTGTTCAAAATATATCAGATTATAAACCTCAAATAAAAAACAAAAGCCGGAAGAATAAACTCCCGGCTTTTTACAAAAACTAACGATAACCACTTATATAAAATGCCGTAATAATGCTTTATTTAAAATTTCCTTCTCGATAAATCATCGCAATCTTGTCATTTCGAAGAATGAGAAATCGCAATCGTAACTTCATTCCTAAAAACACCAATCTTTGCTGAATTTTCAGTACGATTTCTCTCCCTAAGTTTCGGAATCGAAATAACAATCTTTATTCATAACCCGGATTCTGATACGCTGCTTTCTCTGAAGGCGTCATGACCATTCCGTCGAGTTGAGCCTGCGGAATAGGGCGCAAATAATGATGTTTGTCTATTGTTCTCGTTACAGTTACAGGAGTGTGATCGCCGTAATTACTTCCGCAAATTTGATAAGAGCCTGCTAATTCTTCCCATTTTTGGGTACGCACTAAATCAAACCAACGGTATCCTTCAGCATAATATTCTCGTGAACGCTCTGCCAAAATATAATTAAGATCAATAATTGCTGGAGTAGCCGCTGTTAGAGCAGTACTGTTGTCTGCTACTTTTGCAGTATTTCCGTTATTATCCCATCTCCATTTTCCGGCACGTGCACGAATCACATTAATTAATTCTCTGGCACTTTTTCCTCCTTTTGGTGATGCTCCTTTTACAGCTGCTTCAGCTGCAACAAAATACAACTCAGAGAACTTGGCGATATTAAAAGGGCGTGTACTTGCTGCATTGGGCTGTCCTAATCCCGTTCCGTTATCCGTGCGATAAACGCCTAATTTCCATAGACCCGGATATACAATTCTGCTAATTCCACTTGGGTTAATAACAAAATCTGATCTTCCTGCCAATAATCCTGCGCCAATGTTTGCTGTAGCTGTTGCATATACAACACCCGGATTATCCGTGTTCAGGAAAGTTAGAATTGCACCACCAGGACTAACCGGTAAACCATTTGCATTGATAAGTGTTGCAGCAGTATTTCCTGCTTTATTCCAGTTACCACGATATACCGTCGTAAAAGTACCATCGTAGCGTGAGTCATTTGTTTTGTCAGCAAAAGTGTTTGTTATTACACCAATTGTTGGACACATACGTACCCAGGGACGCCCTAATGGTTGTGAGGCTTCACGCTGAATAGAACTGACACCTGCACTTCTGATATTTGTGTAATTCCAAGTCATCATCCATCCTGAAAAATTCTCGGGTGCGGCACCATTAGAATACGTAAGACTGCTCGCGTTATAAAATTCACTTGTTTCTGTATGATCTGCATATAATAGTATTTCGCTATTACGATCATTTACGCCTACATTAACATCATAATATGTATTTTGTAAATTAAAAGGTCCGGGATTGTCAATACCTTCTGTTGCTATATCATATGCTTTTTGAAAATACCACTGCGCATCATGTCCATCAGGATCTGTTCTGTCAGCAGCAGGATAAGTTGGGATATTATTAGGATTTTGAAGCCACCATGCATAAGTTAAATATGCTTTAGACAAATACAATCTTGCAACTGTTTTAGTCACTCCCCCCTTTACTCTACCCAGTGCAGGCAAATCATTTATTGCCGTTAATAAATCAGGAAATATCCCTTTGGTATACACCTCAGGAACCGTATTACGAGTTGAAGTCCTCACAGGGTTTGTATTGAATTTTAACTCTCCTGCACCCAAATCTAAAGGCACACCGCCAAAAGTCTGCACTAAAAGAAAATAATCGAAAGCGCGAAAAAACCTTGCTTCCGCAATCAAACCCTCAGATATCGTTCCTACGGCTGCCGCATTTTCTATAATACCACTTGCCGTATTAATATTAGGAAATGTAGAAGTCCATAAACCATCTGTACGACTGCTTGTTGATGTGACAGAACCTACTCCGGACAAATCCATATCCTTAAAGTTATTGTCAGCACTTTGTCCGTAGGTTGCTTCGTCTGTACCTGTTACCAATGTATTGTAATAATAAGCTGGTCCGTAAATATAACGCAAGTGAGCATACATGGAAGTTAATCCTCCGTAAACCCCTTTTTCCGTCTTAAAAAATCCGGGCTCGTAAATGCTTCTTGGCTGTTCATCTAAAATTTCGTTGCACGACCCTAAAAACAACATCATAATCGTTGTTGCTATAAAAGTTCTTATTTGTATACGTTTCATTTTTTTCTTTTTTAAAATGTTAAATTAAAACCAATCAAGAAGTTACGTGTTGCCGGAGTATTCGTTCCTAAAGTCAGTAAACGTTTTTTATACTCAGTGGTTACCGCAGCATTCTCATCACCGTATGAGTTTGTTTCAGGATCCATTCCTGACTCTTTGTGGTAAGGCGAAAACATAACAAATGGATTTTGTATGGTACAGTAAATACGGAATTTTTGCAATCCTGCATCTTCAATAAATTTCTGTTTGAAATTATAACCCAACGAAATGGTACGAATTTTTAAATACGACGCATCAAAATATCCTAAAGTAGAACCGTATTTCGGATTATCACCGCTTGCAATACCACCCGGTTTTGGATATTTGGCATCTGTATTTTCCGGTGTCCAGTAATCTACATCAACATTTCCTCTGCGCCCACTCAACATATTAAGATAACCAGACGAAGAATAAAGTGTACTGATTAAAATACCTCCGCTCTGGAAAGCTCCAACTGCTGTTAAATCGAATCCTTTGTACGCTACACGAGTATTAAAACCGCCCTGAAAATCAGGATCAACTTTCATTACCTGTCTGTCCTCTGGTCCTATTTGTCTTGTTGGACTTCCATCTGCATTAAAATCTCCCGTATATTTTACTTTAATCATTCCCGCATTTCCTCCCGGTTCGTATTTTGTTAAGTTAGCATCTCCTTGCTGCCAAAGTCCAATTTTTTCATAATCATAAATTACATTGATTGGCTTGCCCACAAACCACCAGTTGCTTTCGTCCCTGTCTTGTCCTGAAGCCAATGCTACTAATTTGTTTTTATTAGAATAGAAATTAACTCCCGCTTCCCAAGTCCAGCCACCGGCATTGTCTAATATGACACCGTTTAATGAAAATTCGATACCTTTATTCTGAGACTGTCCTATATTTCCTGTATAACTTGTTACCCCGGATGTACTTGGAAGATTAACACCCAGCAAAATATCTTTTGTATCTGTTACATAATACTCTACAGTCGCTGACAAACGATTTTTTAAGATAGAAAAATCCAGTCCGTAGTTCCATGTCGAAGAATATTCCCAACCTAAATTCGGGTTAGGCAATTCAGACACATAATATCCAACAGCGTAATCAGTACCAAAATTGTATGGTCTAGTGCTCAAACGTCCAAGTGTTGCATAAGGATTAATCGATTGGTTTGACGTTTCTCCATAACCCACACGAAGTTTTAAGGCGTCCAGAAATCCAACATCCTTTAAGAACGATTCGTTTTTAACATTCCATCCCACCGATACTGCCGGATAAGTATTCCATTTATGCCCGTCTGCCAACCTCGAAGAAGCATCAGAACGTACCGTAGCCGTTATCATATAGCGGTTGTCATACGAATACATCGCGCGCGCCATCCAGGACATCAAGCCACTTTTGTAATAATTTTGATCGTTGGGGTTAATTGTGATTTCACCTGCTGCATGTCCTAAGTTATAAAATTGAAAAGCATCTGAAGGAATATCTCTTGCCGATACAGACGAACTGTTGAAAGAAGTTTGTTCTGCAGAATACAATCCAACCACATTTATTTTGTGTTTTTCTGAGAAAGTACGATCATATGTCAATAGATTTTCAAGCACCCAGTTAGTAGTTAGTGAATGTCCTATATTAGCAGTTGAAGGCGTAGTTGGCGTTGCACTAAAAACACCTTCGCCCGTGTAACTTCCCGAATCCGTCATGCGGAAATTAAGACCTACATTGGCACGGTATTTTAAACCTTCTACTCCGGGAATCTTCACCTCGCCATAGATATTATTATAAGAACCGAACGCTCTGGTCTGGTTGATCCATTTATCTCCCAGATTCTCTACACTTTCTCTGGTATAAACCCATTGCTGGTCCAACGGCATCTCAATTACTCTTTTTAAAGAGCCATCCGGATTGTAAGGATTCGCTATTGGCGAACTGTTCAGTACACCATACATTGACAAATTACTTCCGTTGGTAATCGAATAATTATTATTTGTAGTAATACCAAAGCGAAAAGACCTGCCTATTTCCTGATCTACAGAAGCACGCAGCGAAATACGCTCGTAATCCTGACCCGGAATAACTGCTTCGTCTTTATAATGTCCGATACCAAAATTATAAGAACCGTTTTCTGTTCCGCCGGACACTCCAAAATCATTACTTGTAACCATACCCGTTCCGTAAAATAAATCCTGCCAGTCTGTATTTGTAGTATTAGATTCGTCTAAACCATTGGTATAAATTCCTGCGGCTGTACGAAGCTTTACAAATTTCTCGCCGTCCATCATTGGGTAGCGGGCAAATACACTTTTCAAACCGTAATAATTATCAAAAGTAAATCTTGCCTTTTGTCCTTTTTTACCTTTATTGGTGGTTACTAATATAACCCCATTTGCCCCACGAGATCCGTAAATAGCTGTTGCCGAAGCATCCTTAAGGATGTCAACGCTTTTAATATCCGTTGGATTAATATCACCAATTGATCCCGCAAAAGGAATACCGTCAAGAACTACCAGCGGATCATTGCTCGCATTAAGTGAGCGCGTACCACGAATTCTGATTTGCATTGAAGCACCCGGTTTTGATGAGGTTTGTGTCATTTCGACCCCCGCAATTCTCCCTTGCAAAGCCTGCGTAATATTGGCTCCCGGAACTTCCCTCAAATCATCTCCGGTTATAGAAGCAACAGAACCCGTTACAGCTTCTTTGCGCTGTGCACCGTACCCTATCACAACCACTTCCTGAAGATTGCTTAAGTTTTCTTCGAGCACCACATTGATATTATTTTTGCCCTGAACAGCAATTTCTTTATTCGTTAAACCTAAAAAACTAAAAATTAAAACAGCATTATTAGGCACATTTGCAATAGAATAATTCCCGTCAAAACCTGTAATGACACCCGTTTTAGTGCCTTTAATACTCACATTAGCTCCCGGTATAGGACCGTTGCTGTCAGAAACGATTCCAGTTACTGTGGTTTGTGCCGAGGTGTTTTGCGAAAACAAAAACATCAGGCATAAAAACCCAAAACAATTTAAGAGTTTTGTTTTTTTAATAATAAAAAAGTTAATCATAGAAATTAATTTAGTTGGTTAATACTTTGGTTAGTAAGTTTCATTAAACAATAAGAACATCTTTTTTCGATAGTCAGTTCCTACTAAAATTCTAACGAATGAAACAAAAGTAAATAAATTTAAATAATACGCAATCGGTTGTGTTATTTATTTTTACATATTACAAAAAAATCGACCCATAATAATACACTATACTTATTTTTAAAGTTAAAAAAATAAGTATTATTCTAAAAATTAAACAAATAAGATAATTATTTTTTTGATTTAACAGGCAATTTAGAAAAACAGTAAAAAAAACATAAAAGAAAGCATTTCATAATTATTTTAAATTTACAGCTCTTAAAAAATTAAAAATGAGAAGAAAAACGTGCTAAAAATACAATAAGAGTTTGAAAAACATTATATATAACAAATTTATTCCCCATTTATAAAGAATAAAACAATAGTCAGGAGAACGCTTAAAAAAAACAATCGGTTGTCCAAAACAAGACGTTTTACAGGGCTTATTCGCTTTTTAGCTTTGTATCTTAATGTAGTTAAAACACAATTCTAACTTTGGAAATAGTTATTGCAAACAGGCTTGTTGTACGGGATTTAAGGACCTGTTAGTATTGAAGTTATTACTATAGGATTTAATCTGTTCTGATAAATTGAAAAGAATTAGGCATTGCACATTTCTGAAACAATAAGGCACAAAAAAAACAGAACAATTATACTTAATCGTTCTGTTTTCTAATTTTGCAATGCTTAATATCGCTATTTAAGTTGGTCTAAAAGATACAAGTATGGAGGAAAAGAATGATGTATCATTAAATCTTTACTGTCATTAGGGAATTTTTTATAATAATTCTCGTCATTGTCATTTGGATAAAGTACAATAGTAGTACCTGTTCGAACATAATTATTGCTATTATAAAATTTAGGAGGAACAAATTCCGGTAGAATTTTTTGTACTCTTTTTGCCATTTCCTGCCCTAATAATTTTTGATATGTCTTAACCGTTTTAAGTGATGGATTAGTGAGTTTGCCGTATACCATATTTAAGAACATTCTTTTAAAAAAAGATTGTTTTTTTATTGTTTCTTCCAGTATTGCCACTGGACTTACAACGGGTAAATCGTCCGGCATTTCGACTGAAAAAGGAGTTTGAGGAACCCAATCTACAGCACTCACAACATTGTATGCCCAGCCATTTTGGGTCTTGTTTTCGTAATCATAGGCAAAATATAAATTTCCGGGTTTAGGAGCTGCACTACAATAGGTTTTAAAACGAATATCAGCCGGTAAAACTCCTTTGCTTTGCAAATTATAAAAATGAGCCGTCAGCAAATAACTTATGCCTCCACCCTGACTATGTCCCATAATTATGAAATTCTTAATTCCTGCTTTGTAACAGGAATCAATTTTTGGAACCATTTCTTTAGAAATAAAAGCGGTACTTAAAAGATATCCCGTATGAACGGCCGCATTTTTATTGTCTGACAATTCATATTTAAAAGTATCGGTATTAGATATTTTCAATTCTCCTTTTGCCGGAGTCATTGCCGCATAAAGATTCGCAAGCCAGCTTTCGCTTTTTTCAGTAGTTCCTCTGGTGCATAACACAGCTGTATTACCATCTTTGAGCCATAATTCCCATAGATTGTCTAAGCCAATTGGTTTGCTTCTGTATATTAGTTTTGAGTGTTCAGGTTGAGGGATTGTCTTAGCTTTTTCCGGAGATTCCGTCGATTGCGTAGCGATATAAATCAACTCCCTATATTCTTCTTTATCAAACCCGGGTTTTAAATCCTGCGCATTACTATAGGCCACAGAAAATAAAAAACATACGATTACTAATAATAATTTAAAAAATTTCATAACTACTAAGTTGTTAATTGATTATTACTGGCTACTTAAAATATAACTTTAAACGATATTTATACTAGATATCCCCTGGATTAGTACTGGTTATAGGTAAATTAATCCTACAATAAATATAATCATTATTATAGTACAACCGCGTAATTTCTGAAATGGTACATTTTCCTAATGGCATAATCGCTATAATTCGACAAAAAATATATTGAATCAAAATAAAGGATAACTGACTTTATTCTACTAAAAAAACAGTTTTCTATATTGCTTCGTAAATCCGCAGATTCCGTTTCTCTCTTTCTAATTCGGAAGCATAACCGGAACTTTGATGGTGTTAACATTATAAAAAAAGTGGCGTAAGTGTTTTTTAAATACTATTTTTATAAAATGAAATTAAAAACCCCAACTCTTTTCCTTGGTTATTTCAAGCAGCTTTTGCTGGTTGTGGGTTTGATCTACGCTTTTTCTCATTGCCATGTCAAAAAATCTGTCCTGCATCTTGCGGGAATCGAATCTGTAGAAATTTCTCAAAAAAGTCTTACCTCCTTGCCTGTTCAGGGATCTTGTAGCGTTCATATAATTCAGAAAAGCACTGTTTACAAAAAATCCTTTTCGATACCTCAGTCACCAGTAATTCCGGGATTGCAAGTATTTCGTTTTCAAATACAGGAAAACTTACTTTCCTATTCATTACAAATTCATCCTGGATTCGAATTCGAAAAGAGTTCTATTCATTATCCTGCTCTTTTTATAGTCTTTAAAAATCTAAAAATTGCCCCGCCGGTTGCTTCATGCCTTGCTTAAAACAATTATTATTTTTTAAAATTTTATAAAATGCAACATCAAAAAACTTTTAATGCCGCTTCTATAGCTGCTTTAGCCTTGCGTCTGGTTGTGGGCTGGACTTATTTTTCTGCCTTTTGGAGGCGACTTGTTCTCGAAAATAAATTAATTCAGGACGAAGCTGGTTATATTGGAGAAAAATTCAATCATTTTTTACCTAATGCTCTTGGAATAAAACCAGTCATAGAATATTTAGTCACACATCCTGATGCTTTATGGATCAATATGGTAGCTTTTACTATTATTGAAGGGATTGTTGGTCTGGCAATGATTCTGGGGCTTTTTACCCGACTTATGAGTATTGGAATTTTCTTATTGGCATTTGGTATTTTACTGGCTTCGGGCTGGATCGGAACTACCTGTCTGGACGAATGGCAAATTGGGATTTTAGGACTGGCTTCAGGATTTACTTTGTTCTTAACGGGCAGCAGTTACCTTTCTCTGGATGCTTATTTTATGCAAAAGAATCTTCGTTTTACACAAACAAAATGGTTTAAAATATTGGGTTCGGGAGAATTGAATTTATTTCCTTATAAACGAATTCTTCTGGCGGTAGTTGTTTTTATTATAGGGCTTACTTTATTTACCAACCAATATTTTCATGGTGGTGTTTTTGGCACTCTTCATAATAAATCAGTAAAACCTAAACTTGAAATCAGCAACTTAAAAATAGATAGAAATGAAATAAGCTTTGAGGTTTTTCGTGTAGAAGGCGTTGATGTGTATGGCTCGTTCCTGATTGGAATTTCTCTACAGGATGCTGCCGATAACTATCTTTTGCAATTGAACGGAAGTGATTTAGCCAAACTATCTCCTAAAACGATAAACAATCACTATGTAGCAAAAATAAAACCTGGAGCACATAGTTTAATTATTCCGCTTGGAGCAAAAGCAACAATTCGGATTCCGATATTTGGTCAGCCCAACCTTCAAAACGGGCATTATACACTAACACTAACAGATATAAGTGGTCTTGTCTGGACCGCGCATTTATAATTAAACAAAAAACGGTAACGCTTCTGCTTCCCGTTTTTTTATTTTAAGACAGTAATTCTATAAGCATCAAAGAAAATTATGTAATTCAGGAAACTGCTCAGTTTATGATCTTTGTAGTAAATAATTATTCACAAACATATTTTTTTACTAAGAAATCAAGGTAATTTTAACAATATGTATATACTATTTGAGATATAATAGCTAAATTGCTTAGTATGAGAACAAATTCAGATGTAGTAATTATAGGCGGTGGTCTTGCCGGTTTAGCAAGTGCTCTACATCTATCTCAGAAAGGATTGTCAGTGACATTAATAGAAAAATCATCTTATCCTCGCCATAAAGTATGTGGTGAATATGTCTCTAACGAAATTCTGCCTTATCTTAAATGGCTTGATATCGAGATCTCTAAATTACACCCTGCAAACATCAGCAAATTTGAGTTTAGTACCTCAAAGGGAAAAGTCGCCTCGGCAAATCTTCCGTTAGGCGGTTTTGGCATTAGCAGATATCAACTGGATAATTTTTTATATCAAAAAGCAATCTCAAACGGCTGTGTCATTATTAAAGAAATGGTAAATGACGTTTCTTTCGATAATGATTTGTTTACCATTACAACTCCTGACCAAGTTTTATCATCAAAAATAGTATTAGGTGCTTTTGGGAAACGCTCTAATATAGATCAGGTATTATCCCGTGATTTTTTTATAAAAAAGTCGCCGTGGTTAGCCGTTAAAGCACATTACTACAGCGAATTCCCTAATGATGTGGTGGCGCTGCATAATTTTAAAGGTGGTTATTGCGGTGTTTCTAAGGTAGAAAATAACATTATAAACATTTGTTATCTCGCCGATTATGCCACTTTTAAACAATACAAAAATATTGAAGAATATCAGCTTAATGTACTTTATAAAAACAAACATCTTAAGGCTATTTTAGAAAACAGTACGCTTCTTTTTGATAAACCATTAACGATAAGTCAAATTTCTTTTGATAAAAAACAAGCTGTAGAAAACCACATATTGATGATTGGCGATACCGCTGGACTTATTCACCCTTTATGTGGTAACGGAATGGCAATGGCGATTCATAGTGCAAAAATAGCTTCAGAACAGGTGCTTGATTATTACTCCGGTAGGATACAATCGAGAGAAGCATTAGAAAATGGTTATAGAGAACAATGGAAAAAACATTTTGGCAAACGTTTATTTATGGGGAGAATCCTGGCAAAAGTATTAAGAAACAAAACGATCACAAATGCCCTGGTTGCCATTACGGTAGCTTTGCCTGCACTATTACCCACGATCATTAAACAAACACACGGCAAATCAATAGTAATCAATTAAATGGCTGTAGATACAAAATATAGAACACAGGAAACGGAGATCATGGATGATTTTTTTCTTCAGGGAAAAGAATTACGTGATGCATTGGATAAAATCGCCAGCATTAATCGATTATTAGGCGGTAATAAACTTACGCTTCACGGAATAAAACGATTACTAAAAATTGCCAATACAAGACAGCCAATAGTAATTGCTGACATTGGTTGCGGCAATGGCGATATGTTGCGCATGCTGGCGAAATACGGACAGAAAAATAATCTAAATTTTAAGCTTATTGGTATAGATGCAAATGCTTATACGGTGAATTATGCTAAAACATTGTCGACTGAATTTCCTAATATCGAATATCAATGTTTCGATATTTTTAATGATGATTTTCGTACTCTGAAATATGATATTGTTTTATGTACTCTAACCCTGCACCATTTTACTAATGAGCAAATAATAGATATAATTACTACCTTTAATAGCAATGCTCAAGTTGGCGTAATCATTAATGACCTGCATCGCAGTAAATTAGCATACCGCCTTTTTGAAAAAGTATGTGCTGTTTTTAATTTAAACAGGATGTCTCGTGAAGATGGACTTGTGTCTATTTTGAGAGGATTCAAGAAAAAAGAACTGGAAGACTTCTCTAAAAAACTGAATTTAAAAAACTATACCATAAACTGGAAATGGGCTTTTCGTTACCAATGGATAATTGCTAAAAAATGAGTGTAAAAATTATTACTGTTGCAAAGCAACTACCCAAATATTCGCGTACCACGGCAGATATACTTCCGTTACTGGATGGATGGCTGCACGGTCAGGACGAACGTTTTATAAAAAAAGTGAAGAAAATTTTTGAAGGTGCTGCCGTAGAAAAACGCTACTCTATCATGGATCCGGCGGAAGTTTTTACAGCAACATCCTTTGAAGACAAAAACGATATTTACAGCCGGGAAGTTATTATTCTGGGCGAGCAGGTATTGGAAAAAGCACTTGCTAAGGCAAACTGGGATCCGCAGACAATCGACTATATTATTACGGTAAGCTGTACCGGAATTATGATTCCGTCTTTAGATGCTTATTTAATCAACAAAATGAAATTAAGACAGGATATTGTCCGGCTTCCTGTAACCGAAATGGGTTGTGCGGCGGGAATATCAGGAATTATATATGCTAAAAATTTCCTTAAGGCAAATCCGGGTAAACGTGCTGCAGTTATCGCGGTCGAATCGCCAACGGCAACTTTTCAGCTCAATGATTTTTCGATGCCTAATATTGTAAGTGCCGCCATTTTTGGTGACGGAGCTGCCTGCTGTCTTTTGTCATCTCATGAAGAAGATAACGGTCCTGAAATAATAGCCGAGGAAATGTATCATTTTTATGATGCAGAACATATGATGGGATTTAAACTTACCAACACAGGTTTACAAATGGTATTAGACATTGAAGTTCCGGATACTATTGCATCACATTTTGAAGATATTATTCATCCTTTCCTGCAAAAAAACAATTTAGGGATTAGCGATATTGACCATATGATTTTTCATCCCGGCGGAAAAAAAATAGTTACAACTGTTGAGTCACTTTTCTCAGGATTAGGTAAAAACATAGAAGCAACTAAAGAAGTACTTAAACAGTATGGCAATATGTCTAGTGCAACGGTGTTGTATGTTTTGGAACGTATTATGAATGAAAAACCAAAGTCGGGAGAAAGAGGATTGATGCTTAGTTTTGGACCTGGATTTTCGGCACAACGCGTTTTATTACAATGGTAATATTAACTAATTGATTTTGGAATTTGATTATTGTTATATAAAATTAGACGTGAATTTTTCTGATTCGCCAGACGAAGATGCACATCAAAACGGATTTAAAAAAAAATTGAAATTTCGTTTGCTTCAAATTAGGAAAAGAAATCTGTTTTTATCCGCGTCTTTACGAAGTAAATCCGTTTTATTTGCGTTCAATTAAACATCAACTTATTAAACGAAACAAACTATGACTTTAAAAAATATTTTAGCAAAGCTGCCTTACAGTAAACCTTTTCTTTTTGTAGATGAGCTATTGCAAGTCGATGAAAACGGAATAACCGGAACGTATACTTTTAATGAAGATCTTGATTTTTATAAAGGTCATTTTAAAGATAATCCTGTAACTCCGGGCGTAATTTTAACTGAGACTATGGCTCAGATTGGTATGGTTTGCCTGGGAATCTATTTACTGGGAGAAAAATTTAGTAAGGATACAGTAATTGCTTTTACATCTGCAGATATGCAATTTTTAAAACCGGTTTATCCTAACGAAAAAGTAACGGTTACGTCTCAAAAATCTTTTTTTAGATTTGGTAAATTAAAGTGTGATGTAATTATGACAAACGAAGCCGGACAAGAAGTCTGCAAAGGCATTTTGGCGGGTATGATTACCACAAAACTATGAACAAAAGAGTTGTAATAACAGGTCTGGGTGTAGCAGCTCCAAACGGTGTTGGAATTCCTGCGTTTACACATTCCTTAAAAAATGGTATTTCGGGAATTCGGCACGATGCACAATTGCAGGAATTGCAATTCTCTTGTCAGATCGCAGGTCAGCCACAAATTTCAGAGGAATTAAAATCAGCGTATTTTACAGAACTTGAATTGCGGGGGTTTAACAGTACGGGTATTTTATACGGCGTAATTGCCGGAATAGAAGCTTGGAAAAATGCCGGATTATCAACTGAAGTTAATGAAGATCCTGATTGGGACAGCGGAACAATTTTTGGATCCGGAACATCAGGAATTGATAAGTTTCGCGAAAGTATTTATAAAATAGACGAATTACAAGTTCGAAGACTTGGCAGTACCGTAGTGGCACAAACGATGAACAGTGGCATTAGCGCTTATCTTGGCGGTAAATTAGGACTTGGCAATCAGGTCACAACCAATTCCTCTGCTTGTGCAACAGGAACAGAAGCTATTATGATGGCCTATGACCGCATACAATCCGGACAGGCAAAACGAATACTGGCAGGAAGTACTGGCGATAGCGGTCCGTATATTTGGGCTGGATTTGATGCTTTGCGTGTGTGCAGTTCTAAATATAATGAAGATCCGGAAAGCGGTTCCCGTCCCATGAGTGCTTCGGCAGCAGGATTTGTACCCGGTAGTGGCGCAGGAGCATTAGTAATAGAAGATTTAGATACTGCCATAGAAAGAGGCGCAACCATTTATGCCGAAATACTGGGAGGTAATGTAAACTCCGGAGGACAGCGCGGCACCGGAAGCATGACTGCTCCTAACAGCAAAGCTGTACAAGAATGCATTATGAGCGCATTGAGAAATGCAGGTATTGCAGCAAATGATATTGATGCCATTAACGGTCATCTTACAGCAACGACAAAAGACAGTCTGGAAATAGAAAACTGGACGAAAGCATTAAATCGAAAAGGGGATAATTTTCCGTACATTAATTCCTTAAAAAGTATGACCGGGCATTGTCTTAGTGCCGCCGGAAGCATAGAAAGCGTAGCTACCGTTTTGCAGCTTCATGAAGGTTTTTTATTTGGTAACCTGAATTGCGAAGATCTGAATCCGGAAATTACAACACTAATTGATTCTTCGAAAGTTCCGTTAAAAACAATAAACACGAATCTAAATATAATTGCTAAAGCCAGCTTTGGTTTTGGTGATGTAAATGCCTGTATTATCTTTAAAAAATTTAAAAACTAATTATGAATAAAGACGAACTTATTGCGAAACTAAAAGTTATTATCAAGCCCTATACTACCAATACAGAGGCTTTTGATAATCTAACAGAAAATACTGATTTCATAAACGATCTTAGTATAAATTCAGCCAATCTGGTTGATATTGTACTGGATATCGAAGAAGCATTTGATATTGTTATTGATAATACTGATATGGAACGAATGCTGGATGTAAAAACTGCAGTAGAAATTATCGAAACAAAGCTTGCCGAAAAATGATAGGCAATGATGTTATAGATATCTTGCAATCCCGCAAGGAAAGCAATTGGCAACGCAAAGGTCTTGCGCAAAAACTCTTTACCATTGACGAACAGTTGCTTATAACACATGATCCGGAACCGGAGATGATGTTATGGATACTTTGGAGCATGAAAGAAGCTGCCTATAAAATCTATAACAGACAAACAAAAATTAGGGAATATATCCCTAAAAAATTAGCCTGTACAATTGGCTCAAAAGAGCCTAATTATTGTACAGGAAAAGTTATTTGTGAGCAAAATATCTATTACACAAAAACTATTATTACTCCCGATGTTTTGCATAGTATTGCGGTTACTTGTCCGGACAATTTGAACAATGTAATTGAGATCGTGAGAAAAGATATTGTAAAAGACAGTAACGGAATACCTTATCTGTCCCATTCTACATCGAATATACTTCAGGATGTTTCTATCAGTCATCACGGGCGTTATGAAAAAGTGGTTACGCTTAGTTATAAATAATAAGCAGGAAAGAGCCTTTCAATAAAGTAATTTTGAGCTTCTCACGAAAACAGTATAGGCAAATTTTACTGATCTTTGTACTGTAAACAAGTAGTGATGAAAGAAACATTTTTACATACCGACCAACTTCCCGGAATCGTCTATTCTTATTATGAAACACAAAAGGTTATTGGCGAACAGTTTATTATCGAACATGGATTATCGTATATTATTTCCGGAAATCTAAAAGTTACAGACGCGGGACAAACAAGATTTTTTGGTGCAGGTGATTTACTTTTTTACAGAAAAAATTTTCTTTCAAAGTTCACCAAGATTCCCAACGAAAAAGAACCGTTCAAATCAATTGCAATTATTTTTGACAGGGATACTTTGCAGAAATTCAGTCAGCAATATCATGTTGTCTATGATAAACCTTATCTCTTAAAAGAGGCAGTTTTGCAACTGAAAGAGAATGCTTTACTTAAAAATTTCTACGATACGCTACTTACCTATTTCGATTCGAAAATTCCGGAGCACTTAATTGCATTAAAAAAACAAGAAGCTTTACTCCTGTTGCTCGAAATAAATCCTGATTTAAAAAATATCCTTTTCGATTTTAATCAGCCCGGAAAAATAGATCTGGAAGCTTTTATGCAACAAAACTTTAAGTTTAATATTGACTTAAAAAAACTGGCTTTTTTAACCGGTAGAAGTCTGGCTACTTTTAAGAGAGATTTTGAAAAAATCTTTCAGATGTCACCCAATCGCTGGTTACAGAAAAGACGCCTCGAAGAAGCTCATTATCTTATCAAAGAAAAAAAGAAACGCCCTTCTGACGTGTATCACGAGGTGGGATTTGAAAGTATTTCTCATTTTTCTTATTCCTTTAAAAAACTATTTGGCGTTAATCCATCTGCAATTTGACGCTGTTTACTTTGAAATAATCTAATAAACATAAATACTCTTACTATGAAAAAAGTAATCTTTGTTACCGGAGCTTCCTCCGGTCTGGGAAAAGCTACGTCTTTATTTTTTGCTCAACAAGGCTGGAATGTTATTGCTACTATGCGAAATCCTGAAAAAGAAACCGAACTAAAAAACCTTTCAAATGTTTTTGTAACACGACTTGACGTGTCTGATTTGCCATCTATTACAACAGCAATTAGTGAGGGAATAGAGAAATTTGGACATATTGACGCGTTGATTAATAATGCCGGTTATGGACAGCAAGGCTTGTTTGAAGCTATTTCGGCAGAGAAAATCCGTGAACAGTTTGAGGTAAATGTATTTGGCTTAATGGATGTTACGCGTGCTATTTTACCTCATTTCAGAAACCGAAAACAAGGTACGATTGTAAATGTTACTTCTGGTGTAGGACGCATAACGGTTCCTTTGGTTTCTGTATATGCTGCTTCAAAATTTGCTATAGAAGGTTTCTCTGAATCACTTTCTTATGAACTGGAATCCCAAAACATCAAAGTCAAAATTATAGAGCCTGGATATGTGCCAACCTCTTTCCACGAAAGGGCTGCTACTGATTTTGCTTTCGATCCGGCTTTAGAAGATTACAAACCTTTTCAGGATGAAATGAATTCATTATTCTCCTCTTTTGAAAACGAAAATATTGCCACGCCTTCTGATGTTGCTAAAATTATTTATGGCGCCGTAACGGATCAAAGTCATACTTTGCGCTACATTGCAGGACCGGATTTAGAACCTATGATTGCTTTAAGAAACAGCAAATCAGATCAGGAATATATGAAAATTTTCAGAAATCAATTTATGCCTGAATATTTTAAATAAAAATGCAAATGGTTCTAAAAATAACATCACATATCTTGTCAAATTCAATTTCTAATAATTCAGGACCTTTCCAGTATATGTAACAGAAATTTGAAGAGCAGTAAATATAATGAAAGAATAAAAATATAAAAGCAGCAAAGCTAAAACCCTTACGTCTTAATAATCAAACGTTTTACTGGTTTTGCTTTAAATTTTAGATTTTTTTTGAAAAAAAACTTGACTTTACACCCAACCTTTTCCAATAATTGCTCTCTTAGAGATAAAGGAGAAATTACAAACGGGACATTTCATTGCCCTTTTATTTCTATTGCGAAATAGAAACATAAAATTAGAATGGCTGTATTGGTTTTGTACTTTTTTTTAAAAATTAACTTCCAATGAATAAATTACAATAAAAAATCAAAAGAAGTTAGTAAATATAATCGCTCATTTTTGATGCGAATTCGATTAATAATCTTTAAATTTATGTTTTAAAATCTTATTTTATGAAAAATTACGTACTACTATTCGTTTCTGTTTTAGCATTATCTTTTAATTCCTGTACAACGATGAAAGACAAAACAAGCTCTGCTGATCTTTATAATACAACTTGGGAACTGGAATATATTACCGGACCACGTATTGCTTTTGAAGGTTTATTTCCTGATAAAAAACCGTTTATTAAGTTTGATGAAGCGACTAAACAAGTCTCTGGAAATGCTGGTTGCAATGGTTATAGTGCTCCATTTACAGTAAAAGGAAAATCCCTTACTTTTGGAGAACAAGGTCCTGCAACTTTAATGTATTGCGAAGGTGGCGGAGAACAGGTTTTTACAAAAACTATTAAAGATATTGATAGTTACTCTATTGATAAAGACGGAAAATTGAATTTGATCATGAAGGACATCCCAATGATGAGATTCAAAAAAGTAATTAAATAATTATGATTGCTTTACATCAAGACAATTAAAAAAACAGAATCCCTCAATTTCAAATGTTGAGGGATTTTTTTTGGATTGTTGTTTCTTAAAAACATAAAAAAGGTTCCTGACAAAAAAGATCGCCAGAAACCTCCAATAAAAAAACAAAAAATATTTTTTTAAATTCTACTTTTTAGAAACTATAACCAAGTGCTAAATTGAACCTTGAACCGTTTCCTCTGGTATAATTAGCATTAGTGCCATAAAACTGAGATGTTGTGGTATAATAATCTGTATTAAAAAGATTTTCGATTCCTAGTTTTACCCTGATCTGTTCTGTAACTCTGTAAGCCGTAGCTACATTCCATAAATTAAATGATTTTATTGGTCCTTCACCAATTGCATAAGCTCCTTTGGCATTAGGTTGAAAAACGTCACGATCACCAACCATCATCCAGTACAATTCTACATTTAATCTCTTATCGCCATATTTTGCATAACCTGTTACTTTAGACGGCGGGATTCTGTTTGATTTTAGATAAATATCTGTTGGTCCGTAAAAATGTCCGTCAGAATCTTTGTCACCCCTACCCTGTACATAAGCATAATTTCCTCCCACTGTCAATTGTTTTATAATCTGATAATCTGCCTGAACTTCATAACCCCAAACTCTTTCCGGTAAACGTTCAGCTACTAAATAACCATCGACCTGAACCAGATTCGTTCCTAGTTTTGAAGTACTGAAATAATACGCAGCACTCAAATTGAATTTCCCTAACTGACTGCTAAAACCTCCTTCATAATTATTAACGATGATAGGCTTTGTCTGTAGTTTTGATATCGCATCTTCTTTAGCATTCGTGAGTACACGCCCCAGATCAAATACAGAAAAAGACTGAGAAAAACTCACGAAAGGATTGAAGAATTTAAATTTTGAATATCTAAGGCCCGTATTAAAAACAAAGGCATCATAAGTAAGATCTCCTCCTTTGACAGCAATACTTCCTGCTCCGTTTGCACCTGTTGCCAATGTGTTATAATCATCAATATTGATTTTAATATTTTCTGCACGTAATCCTGCTTTTACATTAAAATCACCAAAAATTTGTGTCGATATTTGTGCATAAGGCGCTAAATTGACCATATTGATATTAGGTACCCAAACACGTCCGTCAACCAGTTTTTGATTGGTTTTATCATTAAGTAAATCAAATCCATAAGTTACATCTCCTGTAAAATTGGAAGAAACTGTAAAAGGAGAATTCAAGTAAACTCTCAAACCTTTTTTAGCAGATGCCGTTTGAGATTGTCCGCTTCCGTAGAAAAAGGCAGAGTTAGAAAATATCGTCAGGAAATCCTGAAAATACAAATTAGCCGTTAATGATGTACTCCTAAAAATCTGCTTGTTTACATATTGAAGATTTGCATTGTGATTGTAACGTGTTCCTTCGTCTACTCCTGGTCTGTTCCCGAGAACACCAATTGCCGGACTTACGCCGTAAACACCATTTTTTAGGATAAAATCAGAATCCTGATTGGAACTAAAATAATTGTACATTAATTCAATTCTTTGCTTGTCAGTTAGATTATAACCTGCCTTAGTAAAAATATTATACGTTTTAGTTTCTCCCAAACCATATTCAGGAGATATAACCTGTCCTTCACCATCTCTAAATACGCCTGTCTTTTCGTAAGTTCCGGCTACCATATAATTGAATTTATTGATTTTTCCGTAAAACTGTTGGTTAAACCTGTATCCTGCCGTACTATCTCCTTTTATATTTCCTGTAGTTCCGGCTTCACTGTACCCGGCAAATCTCTTTTGAGTTTTACCCGATTTCGTAATGTAATTAATCAATCCACCATCGGCTCCATTACCATATATAGCTGTTGCTCCCTTGATAACCTCAATACGCTCAATTACAGAAGGATCAATAGAACGCATTTCTCGTCCGGCTGATTTCAATGGCGTTGACTGCGGAATTCCGTCGATTAATACAAGTGGATTTCTACCTCTTAGGGTTTGCCCGTAATTCCCTGTATTATTGGTTGCTGATCCTAAACCCGGAACCGCAAAAGCCACGATGTTTGCAATGTTTGGACTCACAATAGATAAATCTTCGATATCCTTAGCATTGATAACCGTAACAGAAGATGGTGTTTTTGATAGCGTTTCTACCTTTCTGCTGGCTGAAACAATAATTTCGTCAAGCTGAGAACCGCTTTTTTCTGAAATTTCATTGTTTTGTGCCTCATCCGTTTTCCCTGAAAACTTCAATTGAAGATTAACAATAGTCTTTTCATTATTTACAACCGTAATTTGTTGTTCGATTGTTTCATAACCTGCTAAAGAAACCTGTATCGTATAAATATTTTCTGCAACATTATTCAATCTAAAACTGCCGTCATTAGTTGCAGTTGTTTTATACTTTGAGTTTTTAAGAGTAATGATTGCTCCCGAAGCCGATTTTCCGTTGGAAGTTGTTATTTCTCCTTTTATTTTTCCGCCGGTTTGTTGTGCAAAAGATAAAAAGACTGAAAATAGAAGGCAAATAATAAGTAAAAACTTAGATGTTCTTAAATTAAGATTGTTCATTGATTTTGGTATTTGGTTAGGTTTAGTTTTTATTTAGAATAAATAAAAACAGCGCAAAAGTAAATATTAATAATCGTTTACGCAGTACTATTTCTGCTTATTCTGTTAATTTTTTATGCAACAAAAAATTAATTAATTAAAAATCAATTACTTAGAACATATACGAGTGACTCTAAATTTCGCAATACAATAGTTATTACTTATTATTACAAAAAATAATAGGTAACGTTTCATTATTATTCTCTTTTCTTCTTTCCTATCCCATCCAATAGCATCACTTTAACTGTCTTTAAATCATAATTATTTTTCTAAAGATGCTGTAGAATTAGTCTAAATAAGTATAAATTTGTCGCTGAATTTTAGAATATAGAAATAGTATGAAGAAAGGATTAAAAAAAACTGTTGGTATGATCCACTTATGGCTGGGGCTTGGTTCTGGTTTAATTGTTTTTATTGCTGCATTAACAGGAAGTCTTTTAGTTTTTGAAAAGGAAATCGACACTGCCATACATCCTGAATTTTATAATGTTACAACTATAGGTACCACAAAAAAAACCATTGATTACTGTACGGATATACTACAGAAACACTATGATATAAAGAAAATAACGCGTATTTACACTTTTAATGATCCTGCGCGTACAATGCAAATCTTAGGGAAGGATACAAAGAAAAAAGCCCAATTTTTTTCTATTGATCCCTATACTGGAAAAGTTCTGGCAACAACACCTCAGGAAAAAAGATTTTTTGTTTTTCTTCTTTCTTTGCACAGACAACTATTGCTGGGCGATGTTGGAAAAATTATTATGGGAACTTCCTGCCTGATCTTTGTATTCATGCTTATCTCAGGTATTGTTTTATGGTGGCCAAAAAAGATTAAAAACATGAAACAAAGATTAACTGTAAAATGGGGCGCTTCTTTTAAAAGGGTGAATTGGGATTTTCATTCGACTTTTGGTTTCTACAGCTTTTTAATTTTATTGATTATTTCCCTAACCGGATTATCCTTTGCTTTTTCCTGGTTTCAGGACGGAGTTTATTTTCTGGCTGACGGCACAACAAAGAGACCTTCTGCGAAAGTAAAAAATCCAACAAAAATAGATCCTAAACTAAACAATACGGCCTTTTATCAAAGCATTTACAATAAAGCAGACAGTATTTTTCCGTATACCGGAAACATTCAAATCAGGATGCCTGTTGATACAATCAATAGCATTTTGGTATTGAAAGAAAATTTAGAAAAAACAATTCCCAATCAATCCAGTGCTGCTTATTTTGATAAATATACGGCTAAGGAAATTGAAGCAAGACCTTACGAATCTTTTTCAAACGGAGATAAAATAAAACGTCTGAACTACCCTATTCATACCGGAAGCATTTATGGTTTACCAACCAAAATACTTGCTTTTTTAGTTTCTCTTTTTGCTTTGACATTACCTATTACGGGTTTATTAATCTGGTTAGGAAAGAAGAAAAAAACAGCTAAATAATAATATTACAGCAAACCCGACAAGTTTTTAAAACTTGTCGGGTTTAATATGTGAGACAAAGAATCTCCACTTTTATATATTTGAATCAGACTATCCTTTCAGATCATTAAAATAAGCCGTAGTTTCTTCAATCAAAGAGTTCATTAATGCTACAGCTTTGGTATGCTTTAAAATAGGTGCAATTTGTCCACCCCAAAATAAGATCATATCCCATTTTTGCTGATCAAGAGCTGCTTTTCGCAATGGCGATATAAGCGTAGTTTGTAACGGAAAGGGAAGAATACTTTCTTCTTTACCTAAAATTTCTTCAGCTAATCTGCTCGTTAATCCTCGACCTAAACGTCCTGTGTACGCACGGGATAAAGTGGTGTATTTTGCGGCATCAGAGAATAACATTTGCCTGTGAATTGGTAAAGCATTCGATTCATCACAGGCTAAAAATGCGGTACCAATCTGGGCAGCGTCTGCTCCTAAAGCTAATGCTGCGGCAACACCTTTTCCGTTTGCAATTCCGCCTGCAGCGATAACAGGAATTTTTACTTTTTCACGAATAAGCTGTAATAATACAAAAGTTCCCGTTAAGGATGATTCGGCGGAAGCCAAAAATGAAGGCCGGTGTCCGCCAGCTTCAAAACCCGATGCAATAATCATATCTGCACCTGAATTTTCGAGAAAAATAGCCTCATCTAATGTAGTTGCTGCGCCAACGGTTATAATTCCTAACCTTTTACATTGTTCTAAAACATCTGCAGAAAGTGCCCCAAACATAAAACTGAATACTTTAGGTTTGACATCCAAAATTACTTCTAACTGATTCTCAAATCGGGATTGAAACGGAACCGGTTTTTCCGGTATCGGAATTCCAACTTCATCAAAATAAGGCTTATATAATGCTTTCGTGTTGTTGTATTGCTCGTCTGTAAGACCTGATTGTGGAATATCATGATCAGAAACCCATAGGTTGATATTATAAGGTTTATTGGTAGCAGCTTTTAATTGTTTGTCTGCATCAAAAATTTCCTGAGGAGACATTGTATAAGCTCCGTATCCGCCAAGTCCGCCTGCGTTTGATACCGCGGCAGTCAGTTCTACCGTAGATAAATTACCGCCAAATGGTCCCTGCATGATAGGATAATCAATGCCTAATAATTTTGTAGCTTTAGTATTGTACCACATTGCTATTTTATTTAAAGTTTAATTGCTTGTATCCGTCAGCATTTTATTGACGATAAGCCATTTTCCGTTAATCTTATGGAAAGATAAAAAATCCCGATAATTAAAATCGTACATTTTTACATTAATTTCGGCCATAGCAATCGAGTTCACTACAGAAATTTTCAGAATTTCCCCTTTGAAAGGTTTTCCTGAATCCCTGGGACTTTGCCTGTTCTTTACACCACTTAAATAAAGATCCACCGTTTTAAAATAAGGCTGGCCTTGTACGTCTCCAAAAAGTAAAGCGCCTTCATAAAAAATGCTCCCTAAACGTATTTCGTCTCCTTCGTAGATTCCTTTAAAATAATAATTTTCTAGTGCATCAGTAATAGCTGATACGTCTGCCTGATTTTCCATTTTGATATTATTTTGTGCTTTTATGCCTTGTAAGGTACAAAGCATAAAAGCCATTAATAAAATATTTTTCAAATTAATTTAAATGATGCCCCGCTCCTTTACCGCCATCAACATTGATGATTGAACCGGTAATAAAGCTACTTTTTGCAACGGTATACACCATTTCGGCTACGTCATCGACCTCTCCTACTCTGTTTAAAAGATGTAATCCCGCACTTTGATCAGCATTAGCGCCGTGCATTGGCGTACGAATAACGCCCGGAGCAACAGTATTTACACGAATATTTTGTTTCCCGAATTCAGCTGCTAACTGAAGTGTCAAAGCATGAATTGCACCTTTACTGGCAATTGGTGCCGAAGCTGGCCAACCGCCTAATCCGTGGTTTACTATAGGTGTTCCAATATTAATTACAACTCCGTCTTGTTGCTTCAGCATTTGCGGAATCACTGATTGTGTAGTGAAATAAGTTCCTTTTAGGTTTGTTTTCAAAAATTTATCCAGATATGCTTCATCCACTTCCAGGAATGGTTTGCTTTCGAAGATACCGGCATTGTTAACCAATACATCTACAGAACCAAATTTGTCTAAAGCAATTTTTACCAATTGTTCGCCCGTTTCTTTATTGCTCACATCTCCGGCAAACATTGCCAGATTATTGCCCGCTCCCAATTCATTATAAGCACTTTCTAAAGAAGATGCTGTAAACGAGTTGATGATCACATTATCGCCTCTGTCCAGAAAATATTTCGCGATTCCTTTTCCTATCCCAGATGATGCTCCGGTAACAATTATAGTTTGTTTTTTCATGATGCTTATTTTTTATTGGCTGTAATGCCTTTTTCCCTTAATATTGATACTTGTTCTCCTGCGTAACCCCAATCGTCTAATTCTATTTCCTGAATTACAACTTGAGTTAAATGCGGATCCTTGTTCAATACATCAGTAATCAAATTGGTGATTCCGCTTATTAATTGCTGTTTTTGTTCGCGGGTTACGCCTTCACGTGTCACTTCTAGTTTTACGTATGGCATGGCTTCAGTTTTTAGATTCTGATGAAAATGAAGCTTCGGCAGTGATATTAAAATCTAAATCGAAGTCATTGTAAATCAAGGTATCTCCTAAATCAACAAAGAAGTTTCCTGAACGGAATTTGATATTGTATTTGGTACGATCAATTACCAGTTTACCATTAAGGGAAATGGTATTTCTATTATTTTCTATTATTACATTAAACCCAACCAAATGTGTGATTCCTTTTATGGTAAGATTTCCTTCAAGAAAATAGCTGTTATCTGATTGCTCCTTTGCATCTATAATATCAAAATTTGCTAAAGGAAATTTTTCTGTAGCAAAAAAATCATCCGATGCCAAATGTCCGGCAAATTGTGCGTTTGTTGCAGAATCCGTAACATCGAGTATTTGTATTGAAGCTGTATTGATTACAATATTTCCGCCTTTTATTTTGCCGTCAATCAGGATAAAATGACCTTCTTCGATACCAATTGTACCATTATGCGAACCGGTAACTTTTCGGCCAGTCCAATCGATTTTGCTATTTGAGCTTATGATTTTAAAATTTATTGTTTCCATTTTTATTGTATTTAAAAGTACAATACAAAGGAACGGCGGGTATGAAAATTGGTTACGTGATGTAGATCACAATCTTTTTTTAAGGTGCAAAGTGTTTTGTTTTACGTAGATTTTCATTCTCATTTTTGTCATCTCGACGAAGGACAGATCACATATAGCTCGACAAAGATTGTCACTTTATTTGCGGAGTTTCTGGTGTGATCTCTCCTTCGTCGAGATGACAAGCAAACCGGAAAATAGAAATTAAATAAATCATCTCCTAAAATCTCCCAAAATCTGCATAAAAAAAATCACGCGTTAAGTCGGCTTAGGGTTTCTCTCGAAACGCCAAGATAAGCAGCAATTAAATGTTTAGGAACTAAGTTGTAAAGTTGGGGATATAATACCATAAGTTCTTCGTAACGAGTTTTGACATTATTATTCATAAAAGATAAAAGTCGTTTTTGAGAAGCGATATATCCTTTGTTGGTTCTCCAACGGAAAAAATGCTCGATTTGATGAAATTCATTACATAATTTCTCACGGTCGTTATTAGAAAGGCAAAGTAATTCGACATCTGAAATGCAATCTACATTTATGGTTGCGGCAGTTTGATTATATAAAGCATCATAATCTGATGTCCACCAGGTTGGCATGGCAAATTGCAGAATATACATTTTGATCTCGTCGTTGATAAAAAAAGCTTTCAAACAACCTGAAATCACAAAATACTCGCACTCTACTTTGTCGCCTTCGCTGATTATAGTTTGCCCTTTTTTGAAAGATAAAGGCTTAAAATGCGAAAAGAAATAATCAAATTGCTCCTCTGTCAATGAAGCAGTTTTGGCGATATGTTGCTGTAGTATTTCTTTGGTATTCATAAAAAAAGTAGAAAGGTTCAGAGTGGGCAAAGGTACAAAGGTTTTTTTTATAAGATGCAAAGGCTCAAATGGACAAAGCTTTTTTCTTCCTATCATAGTTAGGTATTCGTTTTCGAAAAAAAAAGTATAAATCACAAACTTCCGACAACAAAGAAGACGCACTGTTGTGCGCCTCTACAATAAAAACTTACTCTTTATTCTATACTCTTTATTCTATACTCTTTATTCTATACTCTTTATTCTCTATTCTCTATTCTCTATTCTCTTTACTCTATTCTTTACTCCAAACTCTTCAACTGTAACGCTCTTTGTAAAAAACTCTGCTGTTTTATTTTGTTTTCGGCTTCGTTAATCGCCTGAAGTAAATTGTTTTGATTGTCTGCTATTTCTTTAAGGACGTTCGACATTACATTCCAAACTGGTTTCATTTTCAGAATCAATTCCTGGCCTTTTGGCGTAAGCAAAATCAATCTTTTACGTTCGTCGACTTTGTCTTTTTTTGAACGGATTAGTTTTTGTTTTTCGAGCTCTTTTAATAAACTAATGGTCGAAGGATGAGTATAACCAATTTCGTTTGCAATTTCGACAACGCTCAAAACCTCTTTATGATGTAAAGTGTAAATGACAGGAAACCATTTGGGCTCAAAATCGATGCCGTATGATTTATAAAATAACGCACCATCTTTTCGCAATTGCTCGCTCAGACGCTGTAATCGGGTTGAAATGGCTAAAATTCCTGATTCATCAATTATATTCATCGTTCTTTTTTAGTTTTAAATGACAAAATACATTGTCGGCACTCATGACAGGAAATGTATTTGGAAGTGCTTCTTTTTCGATTCTTATAAAATGGTTTCTTTCATAAAAACGCAAAGCAGCTTCTAATACCGTTATGGTTCCCAAATATAAATCATCAATTTGATTTTCATTGCAATAATCGAGTAAAGTGTCTAATAATTTCTGGGCAATCGAAAACTCTTTTCCACGAAATTCTTTCTTAACAAACATTTTTCTAATCGCAGCTTCTTTGTCAGCAAATTTTACTAAAGCAATTGTGCCTACTAATTCATTATTTATAAAAGCACCCCAGAAATGACCTCCTCCATTATAATAGAAGTTCTTTATATTTAATAAATCCGGTTGGTCTTCGATCGTAATGGCGACATTAAATTCCTTTTGCTGTATGTTTAAAATTAACTCTACAATTTCGTTAGAGTATTTATTTTCGATAGGAATAATTTGTGATTTCATTTCTTTTACAATTTACAATGCAAAACTACGTAGTTAAATACGTAAATAAAAATATTTGATTAAAAATTGTTATTTTTTGTTTCACGCAGATTTAAAAAAGATTTAAGCAGATATTGAAGATTATTTTTTATTTCTTTATTATGTCAGCATTTAAATTAAAAAATCTGCTTAAATCTGCCTAATCTGCGTGAAATAAACTTGCGCTTTTTGTGAGATTCGCACAATTAATGCAGCTATGAAATGTGAAACTTATCACAAAAAATTAAAACAATTTGCATAAATGACCAATCGGTCATATATTTGTACCCGTAAATGAAAACTATCATGACAAAGGGAGAAGAAACCAGACAATTCATTCTAGAGAAAGCAGCCCCAATCTTTAACACAAAAGGGATTGCCGCTACTTCTATGAGTGATATTATGGAGGCTACCAAATTGTCTAAGGGAAGCATGTACGTTCATTTCGAAAATAAAGATGTCCTTGCTTGCGCCGCTGTAGATCATAATATGAAGGTATTGGGTGATAAACTTTTATCTGAAGTGAGTAAAAGTAAAACGGCCAAAGAAGAGCTTTTTGCTTATATAGATTTTTTTAGCAATGCCGTAAATCCTCCGCTTACAGGCGGTTGTCCGTTATTGAATTTCGGGACAGAGGCAGATGATACCAACCCCGTTGTTAAAGCAAAAATAAATAAAGGCTGTAACTCTAATCAACAGCTATTGGCTAATAGTGTAAATAAGGGAATTGCCAATGGAGAGTTTGAACCGGAATGGGATGCTGAGGAATTTGCAGTCGTTATGTTTGCCATGATGGAAGGTGGTCACCTTATATCAAGAGTCTCAGGCAGTAATGACAAAATGAGAATTATAACCAAAACCCTAAGAAAAATAATAGAGGAAAACACACTTTAATTTTTTTTTCTTATAAAAATGACCGAACGGTCACTAAAATAATTACAAATATCAATATCATTAATAATTCACCACTAACAATTAATAATTTAAGATCATGTCAAAAACAATTTTAATTTCAGGAGCATCAAAAGGATTTGGAAGAGCCTGGACAGAAGCACTTTTAGCAAAAGGATATAATGTAGCTGCAACAGCGCGAAATATCGATACCCTTGCCGACTTAAAAGCACAATACGGAGACGCAATTTTGCCTTTAACATTAGACGTAAATAAACGCGAAGATTCATTTGCATTAGTAGAAAAGGTAAAACAACATTTTGGTACAATTGATATCCTGATCAATAATGCAGGTTATGCACTAAACGGAGCTGTTGAAGAAGCCAGCGAAACAGAAGCAAGAGCACAATTTGAAACGAACTTCTTTGGAACTCTTTGGTTAACTCAGGCAGTTTTACCAATTATGAGAAATCAAAAAAGCGGTCATATTATACAAGTTTCTTCTATTTTAGGAATTGCCACTTTACCCAATTTAGGTCTTTATAATGCGTCTAAATTCGCCGTAGAAGGTCTTACTGAAACTCTGGCTCAGGAAGTAAAACAATTTGGTATCAATGTTACTTTGGTTGAACCAAACGGTTATTCTACTGATATCTGGGGTAACGGTTTCAATAGTAAAAGTATTGATGCTTATGACGGACTTAGAAAAGCAATAGCAGAAGGACATGATCCTGACAATTTCGGAAAAACAAGTGCTACAGTTCCTGCAATCATCAAACTGGTTGAAGCAGAAAATCCACCACTACGCCTATTCTTAGGAAGAATAGCGTTGCCATTTGCAAAACAAACTTACGAGCAAAAATTAGCAACCTGGGAAGAATGGGCTGATGTTTCTGTAGCGGCTCATGGTTGATTAAAATAATTTTCAATAAAACTAAAACCTCCAAAATCAATGACTTTGGAGGTTTTATTATTTAGAAATCACATTCGATAATCCGTTTTTCGATTAATAAAACTCTCCGTTTTTTTTTGATTAAAGCATCCAATCTTCCGCATTTTTAGCAAAATCCTGCATATCATTAATCAGCTTACTGGTGTGATATCCATCAGCAACCGCATGGTTTACAAATACTGCAACCGGAATTAATATTCTGTCATCTTGCTTAAAGTATTTTCCAAAACGAATTAGCGGAAACATGAAATTAGATTCCTGATATGTATCTTGAGAAAAATTTGTAAAACTTAACCAAGGTAAAGCCGAAATAGAACAAAAATTTGCAGGACGATCTAAGCGTGCTTTTATACCTTTAACATCCTTGTATTTTTCTATATCGCCTACTATTGTTTCATAGAAAAACTTAAAATCTTCATGATATTCACTCCAAACATCTGAAAAAGTTTTATCATCTTCATGAAAAATCGTGTATGAAGGAACAACGTAATTCCAATAACCTAATTGATATTGATCATTATAACTCATCCTAAATTCTTTGTTCTGATTTACAGAACGCATAATTACGTAAAGAAATGACGGGAAAAACTTTAATTTCCTTCCTTTTGATACTTGGAGCAATTCTGTAATGTCAACATTCGCATTGATTGTGTATTTGCATTTTATAATATTATTAAAATAATCAAAATAAGGTTGTCGTTCCCAACTTTCGGGATCAACGGGTTCAAAAAAATTTTCCATAGTTTATTATTAAATCTATTCTTGTTTTAGTCTTAGGAGTTTGATTTATTACAAAAATAAAATATCAATTCTCTAATTAGCCCTAAATATCAGGTAGAAAACTTTATATCAAAAATAAATTAACAACTCTTTAATAAATAACTTCCGTATTTTTTAAGATTTATTCGTATTTTAAGTATTTTAAAATATCCGTTTTGGTTGCTATATAAGCTCTTGACAATACAATTATTAAAGTCAGAATTAATAAAACTACAAAGCCTAAAATGAAATGAATTAGCGACATTTCTATTCGATAAGCAAAGTTCTCTAGCCATCTATTCAGCAAATAATATACTGGAAAAATGGCGATTAAAAATCCTATTACGCAGTACAGGATGTATTGTTTTGATAATTCTTTTAGTAAAGTATTTGTTTCTGCTCCTAGCGTTTTTCTTATTGCAATTTCTTTCATACGCCTTTGTATGGAATAAGATGCAAGTGCAAATAATCCAAAAAGAGCAATTAAAACAACAACAATATTGAGCAGTGAAAACAAGTTTTTTTGTTTTGTGTAAGCTTCATAAGTTCTCGCATATTCTTTATCTACGAAATCATATTGAAATGGATATTCGGTATCAACTTTCGACCATAATTTTTCGATATTGGCAATCGTGTTTTCCATATCATCCCGTTTTAGTTTTGCATAAACTTTGTTGATGTTATGTGTCATACCAAACATTTTGATATTGTAAAAAGCAATTGGCGGTACTTTTGATTCAGGACTTAATAAGTTAAAATCCTGAACAATACCAATTATTTTTAATTTTTGTTCCCGAATTAAAAGTTCCTTGCCAAGAGGATCTTTAAGATTCATTAATTTTGATGCACTTTCGTTTATGATCACAGAATTTATAGTGTCTGAAGCCCGTTTTCTATCAAAATTTCTTCCCTTAATTATTTTGATGTTCAACATTTCAAACATGCCAAAATCTAAAGGAATAATGCGTTGTTTAAAAAGTTCATCATTGTATAAAACCGCATTTATAGAATTATCTGAACCATCAAACGCAATAAGGCCCGTCGAGATTTGTTCAACGCCTTTAATCTTGTTGAGCTGCTGTTTTATGATATTGTATTTGTTGTAAATATTTTGCGCTGCATTTTCTCCCTGGTAATCGACCGATGGAAAATTTAAAGAAACCGAAATTACCTTATCGCCCTTAAAACCCAAATCTTTATTCTGTAAATATTTAATTTGTTGGTATACTATATTTGAGCCAATAATAAAAAAGGCCGCAATGGCAAACTGAAAAATAAGCATTCCGTTACGCAGCCAAATACCGTTTTTGCTTCTTTCGAAATTTCCTTTCAAAACTTTAAAAGTTTCGAAATTGGATATATAAATAGCCGGAAATAATCCTGCCGTCAAAATTGTAATGATAAAAATCAATATCAATTGTATGTAAAACTGACTGGCAAGAAGTACAATGTTTTTGTTTAAAAAATTGTTGTAATACGGCAAAGTCAGCTCTACAATTACTAACGCCAGTAAAATAGAAAAACTCGTGGTTAAAACCGTTTCAAAGAGAAACTGACTAATAATATCGCCTTTTGATGCACCCGAAATTTTACGTACTCCAACTTCTTTCGCCCGCTTTACGGCATTAGCGGTTGCGAGATTGATGTAATTAACAATCGACAAAATGAGAATTAAAAGAGATAACCCCATCATGATCATTAAAAATTGATAATTCCCTCGTGTTTCAGGATAACCATCTGTTATCGAATGTAATCTGGCTTTTGATAATGGTTCAAGAATAACCGTAAAATGACCTACTTTTTTAGCCATAACTTCGGGCGTAAAACCTGCTTCTTTGGCAAGTTGCGCAATAAAATTATGGTTGTAAATTCTTTCGAGTTTCTGTCTTGTCAGATCAACTTTTGACGGATCTTTTACTTTTAATAATAACTTTAAAATAAACGGATATGTCTTTCCTGAAGTGGTCAGTTTCTTCATTTTATTGATGATGGCATTTGGCGCAATCGAAGAATTTCCGGGAATATGATAAACAGCCCGTACAGAAAACAGCTGGTCAAAGCATTTTATTTGTTGCCCAATGGGGTTTTCATTTCCAAAAACCCTTTTAGCTGTAAGATCTGAAATAGCAATGCTGGAATCATCTTTTATAGCTGAAATTGCATCGCCCTGAATAATTTTGAAAGGAAAAAAAGAAAATAAATTTTGTTCGACATTGATAATTTTATCTACAAATTCCTTTTTTCCTTTGTAAATAATTTTATCCTTTTGATACCAGTAATCAGAATCAGCATATAATGTAGATTCGATATTTGGATCTTCGTCTAAAGCCGGTTTCAGGAATAAGGCACAATCTGACCAGGCAGGCATATCGCTTAGTTGAACCAAAACCTGGTATACTTTTTCTTTTTCAGGATTCCAGGCATTGTAATTTTGTTCGTCGTTCCAGTAAAGTAGTGCAAAAATCAGCCCGGAAATTCCTATTGACAATCCTAGAATATTCAGAAAAGAGAAAAGCTTGTTGTGCTTTAAGCGGTAAATAAATATGTTGATATAGTTTAGTATCATAGTTATAGTTAGTGGTTAAATAGAATAAAGACATTTACTCTTTTATTCGTACTTTAAATATTTCAGAACGTCAATTTTAGTGACCTGATATGCTTTTGCAAGCACAATAGTTAATGTCAAAAATATCAAAACAACAAAAGCTACAAGAAAGGGAATGATGGGAATATCAATTCTAAAGGCGAAATCCTCTAACCATTTTTGCAATAAAAGATATGCCGGAATAATTCCTATCAAAAAACCAATCGCACAAAAAATCACATATTGTTTGGATAAATCTTTAAGCAGAACATTTGTATCAGCGCCTAGTGTTTTCCTGATAGCAATCTCACGCAACCTCCTTTCCATAGAAAAAGAAGCTAAAGCGAACAATCCAAAAATGGCAATTAGAATCACAATTCCGTTTAACAGAGAAAATAATTCACTTTGACTTTCATAATTTTTATAAGTACGTGCAAAACTTCTGTCTACAAAATTGTATTCAAAAGGATATTCGGCATCTACCTTTGTTCTCCAGAATTTATCAATTGCAGCAATTGTTTCAGGCATATCTTTTGGCTGAATTTTAACCGAAATATTAGACATGTCCCTAGACATCCAGTCAAAGGCTTTGATATGCATGAAAATCATTGGCGAAATGTTATTTTCAAGTCCAAAATAATTGAAGTCTTTTACGATCCCTACTACTTTTAATTTTTTACCTTCCCAAATAACTTCTTTATTAAGAGGATCTTTTTCCTGTAATGTCTTAGCGGCAGCTTCATTAAGCAAAACGTTGTTAATAGTGTCAGAAGCAAATTTACTTGTCAGATCCCTTCCTTTAGCTATCTTAATTCCCAGAAGATCCAGCATTCCAAAATCAATTGGCATTTGCTGTGTTATGACTTCCTTATTGTCTTTATAATGCAATCCTGACCATGAATTAACATCATTTCCTATAGAAAATACTCCAGCTGAAACGGCCTGAACCCCTTTTATTTTCAAAAGTTCCTGTTGTATTATTTTGTACCGTTCAAATTGATTTTTTTCTTTTTTGGGTTTAAAAGAAATATCCATTACCTGAGCTCCTTTAAAACCTAAATCTTTATTGGCCATATAGTTGACCTGCTGATATACTATAAAAGAACCAATTATAAAAAAAGTTGCGATCGCAAATTGCAAAACCAGCATACCATTTCTAAGCCAGATTCCGTTTTTACTGCGGGAAAAATTTCCTTTTAGAACCTTTAAAGGCTCAAAATTAGAAACATAAATAGCGGGTAAAACTCCGGAAACCAAAATGACAATTACAAAAATGACTATTAACTGTAAATAAAACTGAGAACTTTCAAGGATTAAATTTGTGCCTATAAGTGAATTATAAAAAGGAAGTGAAAGTTCGACAATTACCAATGCTAACAAGAGCGAAAAAAGCGTAATTAATGTGGTTTCAAATACAAATTGAGTGATAATTTGTGACTTTGCAGCACCAACGATCTTTCTTACACCAACCTCTTTAGCACGTTTAGCCGCATTTGCAGTAGCAAGATTAATGTAATTTACAATTGATAATACTAAAATAAGAATCGATAATCCCATTAAAATTTTTAAAAACTGAAGATTTCCGGTTCCTTCCGGAAAAGGGCAGTTTCCCTGATGAAGCCTCGACTTTGAAAATGCCAGTAATTTTGGCTTTGTCAGTTCGCCATAGAGCTTTAAGTAAGCATCAAAGGTTATTCCTTCAGCTTTTGCCTGTTTTTTATAACAATTTTCAATATAAATAGTATTCAGCCTTTTAAGGACAGCAGTCGTATCGCTTTGTTTGTTTAATTTTAGAATTAATCCAAAATTTAATCCCCAGTTATCTTTCTTCTTTTCCAGATTTTCCTCTATTATACTAGTAACTGCAGCAGGCATTACCGAAGATTTTTTGGATAAGCTGTATATACCGCGAACGACATAATAATTTTCAGCATATTTAACCTGTTTTCCCATTGGGTTTTCATTCTTAAACAAACGGGCAGCTGTCTCTTCAGAAAACGCGATACTATTACGGTCATGAAGAGCGTCTTTTTTATTACCTCTAATAAATTCGAAGGGAAAAAAAGAAAAGAAATTGCCCTGAGCAGAAAAAATCTTATCGACCAATTCTATTTTCCCATTGTACTGTATGGTTTCCTTTTCGTAATTACTTGAAAAATAACAATAATCCTGTACATCTGCAGTTGATTTTAAGAGCGGTCCCGGTACAGGAGAATTGACAGCCCAAACATTACCACCGCCAATATCATTTAGAACAGCGTAAATTTTATCTTTTTCAGGATTCCACTGATCATACGAATGTTCATCATTCCAATACAAAGTGGCAAAAATTAATCCCGCAATTCCAATACTCAAACCCAAAATATTCAGAGCTGTAAAAAGCTTATTGTTTTTGATGTGATATATAAATATGTTGGTCCAGTTCTTTAGCATCTTATTCGTATTTTAAATATTTTAAAACATCAATTTTTGTTGCCTGATACGCTCTTGTAAGTACAACTAATAATGTTAATATCAATAAAGCACTGAACCCAATTATAAACGGATAAACAGAAATACTAATTCGGTAAGCAAAATTCTCTAACCACTTATCCAATAAATAATAAACCGGAAACAAAGCCATTAAAAAACCTACTATACTAAAGATGACATATTGTTTGCAAAGTTCTTTTAATAAAACATTTGTTTCTGCGCCTAGGGTTTTTCGAATCGCAATTTCTTTCATACGTCGTTCTATAGAGTACGAAGCGAGAGCAAATAACCCGAAGAGTGCAATTACAATAACAACAATATTCAATAAAGAGAAAAGATTTTTTTGCTTTACATAACTGCTATACGACTTCTTATATTCTTTATCTACGAAATCATATACAAATGGATATTCTGTATCTACCTTTTTTGTCCACAGATTTTCTATATCACCTATGGTTTGTTGCATAGTTTTAGGATCAGCGGTAATGTAAATATTGTTCAAAAGTCCTGAAAACCAAGGAACGCTTTTAAAATGGAAAAAAGACATTGGAGGTATTGCATCTCCCGGATTTCCTATATTAAAATCTTTTACAACTCCCACAATAATGGCATCTTGTCCGTTCCAACTCAGTTTTTTACCTATCGGATTTTTTTCACTTAATAGCTTTAAGGCAGTTTCATTAATTAGCATCGAAGTAACGGTATCCTGTGCAAATTTCGGACTCAAATAACGTCCTTTTACAACTTTTATTTTCATCATTTCCAGCAGTCCAAAATCTATTGGTACATTACTTCCGTCAATTTTTATATACTTGTAATGATATGTTATTACAGATTTTACACCTTTTCCAAAAACAAAACCACCTCCTGCAACTTGCTGCACTCCTTTTATGTGCTTTAATTGGTTTTGAATAATACTATATCGTTCAAAACGGTCTTTATCAGTTATTGCGTCGCCATAGATATTTCGGTATGAAACATTAAGGATT
Source organism: Flavobacterium sp. NPDC079362 (assembly GCF_050267765.1). Taxonomy (NCBI): domain Bacteria; kingdom Pseudomonadati; phylum Bacteroidota; class Flavobacteriia; order Flavobacteriales; family Flavobacteriaceae; genus Flavobacterium; species Flavobacterium sp. NPDC079362. The sequence continues at coordinate 84,551 of NZ_JBNNFM010000004.1, forward strand.
TGTTTTCCGCTAAAACCCAAATCTTTTGCATTCATAAGCTCTATTTGCTCATAAACAATATAAGATCCTACAATAAAGAAAGCAGCTACAGCAAACTGAAAAATGAGCATCCCGTTTCTAAGCCACACACCGCTTTTACTTCTTCCAAAATTTCCTTTTAATACTTTTAATGGTTCAAAATTAGCAACATACACAGCCGGAAATATTCCTGCCAATATTACAGTTATGAAAAATATAGCAACAAGCTGGATATAAAACTGTCCGCTTTGCAATACGAGTGATTTATCTAAAAAAGCATTATAATACGGTAAAGAGATCTCGACAATGACCAATGATATTAAAATTGAAAACAACGAAATGATGGCAGTTTCAAAAATAAATTGTTGAATTATAGAAAATTTAGAAGCTCCTATGATTTTGCGAACTCCCACTTCTTTCGCTCTCTTTACAGCATTTGCCGTAGCTGAGTTAACATAATTTACAATAGATAGCGTTAGGATTAAAACAGATAATCCAACCATGATAAGCAAAAATTGAAGATTGCCGTTTGCTTCTACCACACCACCGGTTTTTGTATGTAATCGAATAGATGATAATGACTCTAAACCTGGTTTTACCTCGCCATATTTCTTAATAAATTCTTCAGGTTTAATACCTTGCTCTTTTGCAAAACGAGTTGTCATGTTTGCAAAATATATTTTCTGAAGATTTTGAGTCACTTGCTTTTGGTCATTGGGATTTTTTAATTTTAATAACAGAACAAATTGAAAATTACCCCATTGCTGAATGGTTTCTTTAATTCTTGTATCTATAAAATTAACCACGCACGAAGGATTGTAAACTGATTTTTTATCGAGTTTATAAACACCTCTTACTATTAGGTTTTTACCCTGGAGTACGATTTGTTTCCCTACGGCAGGTTGGTTTCCAAAAAGCTGAATGGCCAAATCCTGTGACAAACAAATACTGTTTACATCTGGTAATGCATTTTTTGAACTTCCTTCAATAAATTGATATGGAAAATAATCAAAGAAGTTTTTTTGTGCTGCAATTATTCTGTCAGACTGCACTTTTTTATTATTAACGCGAATAATATCATTTTCATAATTGCCGTTCAAATAACAGTAAGATGCTACTTCAGGGCTTGCTTCTTTTATTGCAGATCCTATTGGTGCTGAACTTGAAGCCCAATAGGTAGTCGCATCCATTTGATTGGCGACTAAAAATACGTTATCTTTATTAGGATTCCACTGATCGTATGAATGCTCATCATTCCAATATAAAATAGCGAAAATTAATCCCGCGATTCCAATACTCAAACCCAAAACATTCAAAGCCGTAAAAAGCTTATTGTTTTTGATGTGGTAAATAAATATGTTGATCCAGTTCTTTAGCATTATCTTAGTTATTTAAGTTTGCTGCAAAAACATCGACATTTCTATTGTTCATTTTCTCAGAAAGTATTACCCCATCTTTCATCAAAATAGTTTTTTGCGAAAACGAGGCATCATAATCAGAATGTGTTACCATCAATATTGTGGCACCGCTGGCGTGAAGATCCGTTAATAACTCCATCACTTCATTACCATTTTTACTGTCAAGATTTCCCGTTGGTTCATCGGCAAGAATAATTTTCGGGTCATTGATCAAAGCCCTCGCAACGGCTACACGCTGTTGTTGTCCTCCTGAAAGTTGTTGCGGATAATGTTTTAAACGATGCGAAATACCTAATATCTTAGCGATATCCTCTACTTTTTTCTTTCTCTCTGATGACGGAACATTATTGTAAATCAGCGGCAATTCGATATTATCATAAACCGATAATTCATCTATTAAATTGAAATTCTGAAATATAAACCCAATGTTTTCTTTTCTGGCTTTCGATTTTGATTTTTCTTTTAGGCCAATCATCTCCTGTCCCAGCAATTTATAACTTCCCCCTGAAGCACTGTCCAATAATCCAATGATATTTAATAAAGTTGACTTTCCGCTTCCGGAAGGCCCCATGATCGACACAAAATCCCCCTGGTTAATCGTTAGCGAAATTTCACTTAAAGCTTTTGTTTCAACTTCTTCAGTTCTAAAAATTTTTGAAAGTTTGGTAATACTGATCATAATAATTTGTTTTTGATGTTTGATTTTCTTTTTGAGAATTTTAAGTGCTGAAGTAAAAAACAGATCCTAAATTAAGATAATAGATAACATAATCTATAAATATCTATTTTTGTTACATTTACCGGTAATAATGATTCTCATACTTGATGATTTGCTAATCTTAATGTGATTTTCATGCCAAAAATTTAAAGATTGTAACTGCCTTATTTTTAAATTCTTATTTATTTAAGAAATTCAAAAGTGTCCACTATTGGACAGCTTTCGTCCAAAACCGAACAAAAATGAAAAAGACAAATGCCTCAATTTTAATCATAGACGATCAGGAAGACATCCTTTTTGCGTCGAAAGTATTCTTGAAAAAGTATTTTGAAGACATTTATACACTTAATAATCCTAAAAATATTGTCGAATTATTATCAAAAAAAAGCATCGATGTTGTTTTACTTGACATGAATTATCGAATTGGTTTTGAAGACGGAAAAGAAGGTTTGTATTTATTGAAAGAGATAAAGACACTTTCTCCCAAAACTGTTGTGATATTAATGACTGCTTTTGGCAAAGTTGAAACTGCTGTTGAAGGATTAAAAAATGGTGCATTTGATTATATCCTAAAACCGTGGGAAAACAAAAAATTACTCGAATCTGTAAAACAAGCCGTTGATAAAGCACGAAAAGATCAGAAAAAGGAAAAGAAGATTGAAATCGAAAACAACTTTTTTATTGGTAGTTCTGAAATTATAAAAAAAGCTTATTCCTTCGCAGACAAAGTAGCTAAAACTGATGCTAATGTTTTAATTCTGGGCGAAAATGGAACTGGAAAATTTGTTCTGGCGCATCATATCTTCAGTCAGTCTGATAGAAAAAATAGCCCTTTTATGGCCGTTGATTTAGGTTCTTTGAATTCGAATATTTTCGAAAGTGAATTATTCGGATATGCAAAAGGTGCTTTTACAGATGCAAAAACCGATACTCCGGGACGTTTTGAAATGGCACAAAACGGAACTATATTTTTGGATGAAATTGGGAATGTTCCACTGCATCTACAATCTAAATTATTGCAGGTTATCCAGACAAAAACCGTAACCAGATTAGGAGAAACGAAAGCAAGACCATTGAATGTACGTATTATTACGGCAACGAACTTAAACCTGAAACTGGAAGTTACCGATAAAAATTTCAGGGAAGATTTGTATTATCGCATCAATACTATGGAAATTGTATTGCCTCCTTTGCGCGAACGAAACGAAGATAAAATTCCGTTGGCCGAATATCTATTGGATAAAATGATCGAAAAATACAGCAGGGACAGGATTACTTTTGATAAAAAAGTTCTCGAACAAATCGAAAAACATGCCTGGAATGGAAACATCAGGGAAATGGAAAATAAGATAGAACGTGCCGTTATTCTTTGTGAAAACAATAAAATTACCGTTGCTGATTTAGATCTGGAAATTATCACCGCTTATGAAGAAAACGTGGATGACATTCAGCTTTCTGCTGTCGAAAAAACTGCCGTTGAAAAAGCGTTAATCAAAAACAATAATAATATCAGTAAAACTGCCGAAGAATTGGGTTTGTCACGCGGTTCATTATATAGACGTTTAGAAAAATATAATATTAACATCAAAACAGATGGTCTCTAATTTATTTTAACACATAGAAACATAGTATTACATAGTGTTGAAAGGCGTTTTACTTAAAATAAATCGCATAGCTATGAGATAAATAATGGTTTCAAAAAATTAAATTTTAATTCTCAATTTTTAATTATTAAAACATGTTTCAATCCATCAAGACATACAAACTTCTTTTTTTAAGATTAATTCTAATTGTTGCGGGAATCGAAGTTTCTATTTTTTTCTTTAAAAAAGAATTGCTTTTTACTGGAATATTTGGACTTTTTATCGTTTTTCTGCTTCTAAGGGAAATGTATTTTTATGTTCGTAATTTTGTTTTGATTTATAGCAAAACCATAGCTTCGATATTACAAAATGATTTTAGTTCCGATTTTTCGAAACATAAATTCAACAAGAATTATAATGACTTATTTCATTTATACGATATCTTAAAAAACAAACAAAAAGAACAGGTTTCACGAGACATCATATATCGTTCTATCTTGAATAATATTGAAACGGGAATTATCATTTTGCAAAAACAGGATAATGACTGGAATATTTTTTTAATGAACGATTACTTTTCGACGCACTTTAATGTTCCTAAAGTATCCAAATGGAAATACCTAAAAAACCAATTGCCTTCTTTGTGTGAAATCCTTGAAGAAGATAATTTTCAAGAGATTAAAACATCGGTAGAAATCCGGGTAAACGAACAAAACATGCAGACATTTGTTTTGCAGGCTTCCAGAACAGAAATTTTTGAACAGGATTATTTTATTGTTTTACTCGATTCAATTCAAAATGTTGTCGAGAAAAAAGAGAAAGAAGCGTGGGTAAATTTGATGAAGGTGATTTCTCATGAACTATTAAATTCTATTACGCCTATTCGTTCTATTTGCCAGAATTTACAAGATTTGGTCGAACAGGATTCAATGTCGGCAGAAGATCTTGAGGATGTCAAAAATAGTGTTGAAACCATGTTGAGACGAAGCGATCATTTACAAAAATTTGTCGAAGGCTATCGAAAACTAGCCATGTTGCCTACTCCAAAAAAAGAAAAAGTAGAACTACAATATTTAATCGATAACTGTCTTCAGATTATGAATCCGCTATTCAGGGACAATGCTGTTAAAGTAGTAAACGCAATAACACTTAAACGCTTCATTAATATTGATGCGCAACAAATAGAACAGGTTTTAATTAATCTTTTAACGAATTGCATTTATGCGTTGAAAGATACATTTGATAAGCAGATTTATATTTCGGCGGAAGCAAAAGAAAACCGAATCTTTATAAAAATTATTGACAACGGAAACGGCATTGAAAAAGAAATAGAAAATAAAATATTCCTGCCTTTTTTCACCACAAGACAAGAAGGTGCCGGAATTGGATTAACCTTATCCAAAAATATTATTGAAGCTCATGGCGGTTATATCGCGCATAAAACCGAAGATCATAAAACTGTTTTTGAAATTTGTTTCATCGAAGATTAAACATCTATATTATGTAACATCCTTATAAAATTATATAACCGCAAGTTCCGGATTTTAAAATAATTTCATAAAATGAAAAATACAGTAATTTTATTAGTGGACGACGACGAAGATGATTGCGAACTTTTTATCGCAGCCATTGCTTCTTTGAACAAAAATATACTGACTACGATTTCTAATAATTCATTAGAAGCTCTAAACAATTTAAAAGTAGCAACAGTTTTACCTGACTTTATATTTTTGGATATGCAAATGCCTTACCTAAGCGGAGCAGAATTTATTCAAGAACTACGACAAATTCCTAAACTTAGTCCAATTAAGATTGTGGTTTACTCCTCGCACTCTCATGATACACTAAAAAAATTAACCAATGAATTTGATTCTGTTCAAATATTTACAAAACCTAATAATTTTCAGGAATTAGTTAGCACACTGGATGGTATCTTGTAATACTTATAATCTCATACATTATAAAATTGAAACCTTAGGCTATTACGAAAAACATCGCGAACGGTTTCAACCATTTGGATATAATATATATCGCAATAGATTTCATCTTAAATCCCACTAACATACGCTGGATGTTCCAGAGGTTGAAACCTCCAGCTATGCGGAAATATGAAGAAATTAATGATTTTAAATACTAAAAAACATCGCGAACGGTTTCAACTGTTTGGACGTGATATATATCGCAATAGATTTCAAACCTGCATTGGACTAATATTCTCCGGGTGTTCCCAAGGTCAAAACCTCGGGCTATGCGGAAATATGAAGAAATTAAATGGTTTTAGATACTAAAAAACATGGCGAACGGTTTCAACCGTTTGGAAACGTGATATCATACGCATCAAGTTTCAAAAAGAAATCATATAACATTTACGGAAAAAAGTATAAATTCTAAACTTGCCTCACGAAGTAACTTTGAGAAAGTAATTTTACCACTAATACCTTAATTGTTATGCTACTACAATTTATCTCACAACTATTCGAAAGCGACGAAACGGATCATAATGAATACGATATTGTGATTCAGATAAATGATAAGGTTTCTCCTTTAGACAAAAGAAATCTTTATCTTCTTCCTTTAAATGAATTATTATTAGAAAAAAATTATGGTGAAATTTCAGGCGGTGGAATTCTTAAAGAAGAACCGGGTGAAATTATTTTTTGCGATATCCATATCAAACTTTTTGATGAAAAAATTGCTCCAAATATTTTAAAAAATATTAAGACTTGCCTTGAAGATTGTGGTGCTCCAAAAGGATCAAAAATAATTATAGAAAATACCCATCAGGAAATTCCGTTTGGTAAAAACGAAGGAATTGCCATATATCTTGATGAAGAAAATGCTGAAGAAAAAGAAGAACAATATAATTTGGATTTTGTTCAATCTGAGATTTCAAGAAGAACCAATACCTCTCAAACTACAGAGAGATATTGGAAAGGAAATTCGACTACAGGATTATACTTTTACGGACAATCATATGAGAAAATGAAAGACGAAGTATCTCATTTCATGACGGCAAATCCGTTGTACAAAACAGCAAGAATTGCACAAATAGCTTAATTAAAATTATGAAAACCCCACTATTAGCCTTCAACGATAAAGGAATATATTGCCAGCAGGCCGATGTATATCTTGATCCATGGCGTCCGGTTACAAATGCTATTATCACACACGGACATGCAGATCATGCACGTTGGGGGCATAAAAATTACATTACACATTATGAAAATGTGCCTATTATAAAACACCGTTTGGGCGATATTAATGTTACCGGAAAAGACTGGAACGAAACTTTTACCGTAAATGGTGTACAATTTTCCCTCCACCCTGCCGGACACGTTATTGGTTCTGCTCAGATACGCGTAGAATACAAAGGCGAAGTCTGGGTTTTTACGGGAGATTATAAAACCGAAGATGACGGAGTTTCCACTCCTTATGAAGTGGTAAAATGCGATGCTTTTATCACCGAATGTACGTTTGGATTACCCGCTTTTAAATGGACACCTCAAGCCGAGGTTATGACGGATATCAACAATTGGTGGGCAGAAAATCGAGCCGAAGGCAAAACGTCAGTCCTTTTTGGATATTCGTTAGGAAAAGCACAACGTTTACTAAAATATCTGGATACTGATATTGGAAAAATATATACCCATGGAGCCATCGAAAACATGACCGAAGTATTGCGTCCGTTAGTAGATTTTCCGCCCACAACGAGAGTAACTTCTGAAACTAAAAAAGAAGATTTACTGGGAAGTATTGTCCTCGCTCCGCCAAGCGCTCACGGAAGTACATGGATCAGGAAAATGACTCCGTTTATTACAGGTTCTGCAAGTGGCTGGATGACCTTTCGAGGTGCCAGACGCAGACGCGCCGTAGACAGGGGTTTTGTTCTAAGCGATCATTGTGACTGGACAGGTTTACTGGAAAGCATTAAAGCAACAGGAGCCGAAAAGATAATTTGTACACACGGCTACTCAGATATTTTCTCAAAATATCTTCAGGAAATTGGTTATGATGCTCGAACCGCTCACACACAATACGAAGGAGAATTGGGAGAAATGGATTCAAAGAAAGATGTTGAGGAAGAAATAGAAACTGAGAAAATAGAACAAAGAGAATAGAATATAGACTATTGCTTAAATTTTTGAAACATATAGAAACATAGGATTTGTTTAATGCTTAAAAAGGATACAAAAAGAAATACATTTCTTTCACATAGCAAATACGCAAAGTACTATGTAATTTAAAATAAGTGAAATGCCTATTTTTTAAGTTAAAAAAGCTATGTCTCTATGTGTTTAAATTTAAAAATTAAGCCCCACGACACCTAATTAATAACCACAACAAAAATGAAAAACTTTGCCGAACTTATTAAAGCGCTTGACAGTTCTAATAAAACGTCGGTAAAAGTGGATGCTTTGACCAATTATTTCATCAATGCCAGTAACGAAGATAAAGTCTGGACAATTGCAATACTTTCGCATCGTCGGCCGCCAAGACCCGTTAATACTACATTATTGAGAATATGGGCGAATGAACTGGCAAATATTCCGCTTTGGTTGTTTGAGGAAAGTTATCATATTGTAGGCGATCTTGCCGAGACAATTGCATTGGTGATTCCTACTACAAAAGAACATTCGGATAAAAGTCTGACTGAATATCTTCAGGAAATTATTGCGCTGAAAAAGAAAACCGATATTGAGAAAAAAGAATATCTGCACGAAAACTGGCTGGCTTTAAATTACTACGAACGTTTTGTTTTTACCAAATTAATTACTGGAAGTTTCAGAATCGGCGTAAGCCAAAAATTGATGACGCGTGCACTTTCTAAAGCCGAAAACATTGATGAAGATGCTTTGGCACACAAATTAATGGGCGACTGGAATCCTAATACGATCACGTTTCAGGAATTAATTCTGGATGAAAAAAATAGCGATTATTTATCAAAACCATATCCGTTTTATCTCGCGTATCCTATCGAAGGCGAACCATCAAATCTTGGAAATCCCGAAGATTGGAGCGCTGAACACAAATGGGACGGAATAAGATCGCAAACCATAATACGTGATAATGAAATCTTTATATGGAGTCGTGGCGAAGAATTGGTTACGGATAAATATCCTGAATTTGCTTCGTTTATTGGAATCATCCCGGACGGAACCGTAATTGATGGTGAAATTCTGCCTTACATAAATAATGAAATTGGGACTTTTAATGATCTTCAAACCAGAATCGGGCGTAAAACAGTTTCGGCTGCAATCCTTAAAAAATCTCCTGTAATTATAAAAGCCTATGATCTTTTAGAATGGAAAGGGATTGATATTCGAAATCTTCCTTTTGAAGAAAGACGTATCTTATTAGAACAATTATATGAAGATATCAAACACCACGATATTCCGTTGCAACTTTCTGAACGGGTAAAATTTTCAACTTGGGAAGAATTGACGGAGGAAAGATTGCGCTCCCGCGAAATGAAAAGCGAAGGTTTGATGATAAAGCGAAAAGATTCTGCTTATCTTGTAGGAAGAAAAAAAGGCGATTGGTGGAAATGGAAAATTGAACCTCTTGTTATTGATGCGGTTCTTACCTACGCCATGCGCGGGCACGGAAGACGCTCGAATTTATTTACGGATTATACGTTTGCCTTATGGCAGAATAACGAAAATAACGAACGTGAACTGGTGACTTTTGCAAAAGCATATTCTGGTTTAACCGATGCTGAATTCAGAATGGTGGACGACTGGATTAAGAAAAATACACTGGAACGATTTGGTCCCGTTCGAAGCGTAACACCACAATTGGTTTTTGAAATTGGTTTTGAAGGAATTGCACTTTCGAAAAGACATAAAAGTGGCATTGCAACACGGTTTCCTAGAATTTTAAGATGGCGGCACGATAAAAAAATAGATGAAGCGAATTCTATTGATGATTTGAAAAGTATGATTATATAGCATGAGCAGAATGGCACGCGGATGACACGGATTCGCTATCGCGAAAACGCGGATTAAAAACGGATTTTTTATTTTTTATTTTTTGTTTTTAAATTTTTCTAATTTCTATTCGCTTTTTTTGTCATTACGCATTTTTTTTGTCATTTCGACCGAAGGGAGTAATCACACTAGAAACTCGTCAGAGAAGTAAAAATTTTCGAATACGAGTTTGATTTCTCCTCCATTGAAATGACAAAATTGTGGTTAATATAGTTTTTCAAAGCTCTAGCGGAGCGATATATAATTGGTTTCGAATAATATCATCATATATTATGTCACCCCTCTGGGGTTCTGTTACATAAATTTTTATCATTTGAATTTAATATTAATTAAAAAACATATTCCCTTGATTTTCTTTAATAACTCAAAACTTAATGAATCTTAATATCTTAATGGTTTAAAAAAATCTTAATGATAAAAAAACAATAACAAGAACAAATGAACAGAGAGCAACTTTTTGCGGTAGCAAATGAATGGTTTCAGCATCAGGGATGGAAACCATTTCCGTTTCAGACGCAAACCTGGACTGCTTTTTTACAGGGAAAAAATGGTTTGCTGAACGCTCCTACAGGCAGCGGAAAAACCTATGCGCTCTGGTTACCTATTGTTTTGAATTACATAAAAGACAATCCTAATTATAAAACCAAACATACTCCGGGACTTAAAGCAATTTGGATTACGCCTTTGCGCTCATTATCGGTGGAAATCAAACAAGCTGCAGAAAGAGTTGTTAATGATTTAGGAACAAAAATGACCGTCGGGATTCGTTCCGGAGATACATCGGCAAGTGAGCGAGCCAAGCAAAAAGGAAAAATGCCGGATTTATTGGTCACAACGCCGGAAAGTTTACAATTGCTCTTGGCAACAAAAGGTTATGACAAAATATTTGCCAATTGTACCGCAATTGTCATTGACGAATGGCACGAATTATTAGGTACAAAACGAGGCGTACAAACAGAACTTGGTTTGTCCCGACTAAAAGCGATTGCGCCTAAAATGCGTATTTGGGGAATTTCGGCTACAATCGGGAATCTGCAGCAAGCTCAGGAAGTTTTATTGGGAGTTGATTCAGATGCGTATCATAATTCAGTTTTGATAAAGGCTCAAATTCACAAAAAAATAAAAGTCATTTCGATTATTCCCGATAAAATGGAAACCTATCCGTGGCGCGGACATATGGGTTTGCATCTTATTGATGAAGTGGCTAAAATTGTAAAAGCCAGCAAAACGACTTTGATATTTACCAATGTACGGTCGGCTTGCGAAATTTGGTTTCAGCGATTACTCGAGAAATATCCTGAGTTTGCGGGAGAAATGGCGATGCATCACGGAAGCATTAACAGAGAAACGCGACTTTGGGTCGAACAAGCGATTAGAGACGAAGAATTAAAAGTCGTTGTTTGTACTTCAAGTCTGGATTTGGGCGTCGATTTTGCGCCTGTAGAAACCATTATTCAAGTTGGCGGACCTAAAGGTGTCGCGCGCTTTTTGCAAAGAGCGGGACGAAGCGGACATCAACCCGGGAAAGAAAGTGTGATTTATTTTCTTGCCACGCATGCGATTGAACTAATCGAAGCTTCGGCATTAAAAAAAGCAGTTGAAGAAAATGTAATCGAAGATCGCGTTCCGTATTTGAACAGTTGGGATGTTTTGGTACAATATTTAAATACTTTGGCAGTTTCGGACGGATTTCTTCCTGATGAAATTTTTAAAGAAGTCAAAGGAACGTTTTGTTATCAGGCAATGACGGAGGAAAACTGGAACTGGATTCTGAATTTTATTTCTAACGGAAGCCAAAGTTTACAGGCTTATGACGAATATAAAAAAGTAGAAATTGAGGAAGACGGACGCTTTAAAATCAATAGTAGATTAATTGCAATGCATCACCGCATGCAAATTGGTACCATTGTAGGCGATGCCGTGGTGAACGTAAAATTCATGAGCGGCGGTTATATTGGGACTATTGAGGAATGGTTTGTTTCGAAACTAAAACCGGGAGATACTTTTATCTTTGCGGGTAAACAACTCGAATTGTTCAGAATACGAAATATGCAGGTTTTAGTTCGAAAGGCAGATCCTAAAAAGAAATCAAAAGTAGTAAGCTGGATGGGTGGCCGAATGGCACTTTCGGCACAAATGAGTGAATTGCTGCGACATGAATTGTATCGTGCCAACACTGATGATTTATCGCCGGAATTAAAAGCTCTAAAACCACTATTTACAAGACAAAGAAAGGAATCTATTGTTCCCGGTGATAATCAGTTTTTGATTGAAACTTTTAAAACCAGAGAAGGTTATCATGCCATTTTTTATCCTTTTGAAGGTCGTTTTGTACATGAAGCTTTGGCTAGTTTATTGGCTTACCGAATTAGTTTATTATTGCCCATTAGTTTTTCGCTTGCGTATAATGATTACGGATTCGAATTATTATCAGATCAGGAAATTGATATGCAGAATGTTTTAGATAATAATCTATTTTCGACGGAATATGTACATCATGATTTACAAAAAAGTTTGAATGCTACCGAAATGGCAAGGCGTAAATTCAGGGATATTGCCGTAATTGCAGGTTTGGTTTTTACTGGTTTTCCTAGTAAGATGGTGAAGACAAAACATTTGCAAAGCGGTTCGCAATTGTTATTTGAGGTTTTTAGGGATTATGAACCTGATAATTTATTGTTTCAACAGGCTTATCGTGAAACCTTTGAGCATCAGCTTGAAGAAGGCCGTTTGATTATGGCTTTGGAACGAATTGAGAAACAAGAAATTGTCTGGAAACAATGTTTAAAACCTACGCCTTTTAGTTTTCCCTTAATTACAGATCGATTACGCGAAAAATTGTCGAGTGAGACTTTGGCAGAACGAATTAAAAAAATGACGGCTTCGTATATGAAGTAGCTACTTATGACAATTACTATACAAAATCAAACGTTTATTTTACATCCCAGCGGTGCTTTATTTTGGGAAACCAGAAATTTGCTTCTGATCTCTGATGTGCATTTGGGTAAAATCTCGCATTTCAGAAAACATGGCGTCGCGATTCCGAATAATGTAGTTTCGGAAAATTTTAAACGTTTGACTGATATTGTCGAAAATTTTAAACCTGAAAAAATTATTTTCCTCGGAGATTTATTCCATAGTTCTAAAAATTCTGAATGGGATTTATTCCAGCAATGGGTAGATTGCTGTACAAACAAAATTATCCTGATTGCAGGAAATCACGATATTATTGACAAAAAGCATTACATAAAACTCGATATCGATGTTGTCGAATTTCTTGAAATCGATGATTTTTTATTGACTCATCATCCTTCCATAAAAGAAGGTTTTTTTAATTTTTCAGGGCATATTCATCCGGGAATTATTCTTCGTGGCTTTGGTGATCAATCTCTGAAATTATCTTGCTTTTTCAGAAAAGAAAACCAAATGATTCTGGCTGCTTTTGGAGAATTTACAGGAAAGCATGTTTTAAAACCGCAACAAAATGATATTGTGTATGCCATTGCAAATGATGAAGTAGTCAAAATAAAACTAAACTGATTTCTTAAAATAAAGTTGTTTTTGATTGGTATCCCGATTCACATCATTTTCATAATTAAATTCTACGTATCCCAAAGACTTCAATGTTTCTATTAAAACTGTATCTATCTCAAAGGCTTTTGCCCAAATTAAATCGTGTTTTCTTTGTAAAGCTACTTCTTGAGCACGTTTAAAAAGTATCAAAATATCTTCTTGATTAAAGTAAACAATATGATCAACACCAATCGCTTTATTAGCGCCAAGATTTTGATTTGAAAGTCGGGACGAATTCAGTTTCATAAAAGACAACGGATTTTCGCCTTCGTAAGCCATCAACATTTCAACCGAAAAGTCATTTTGTATTTTGAATAATTTCTGACTTGACAAATTTTCATTTGCATACTTCTCTCCTATTTCTTTTGAATCAACGAATAAATCTGAATAGAATTTCAGTGCTTTTTCTTCCATCCAAATTACATTATCATTTATGATTACTACGAATCTTGCTATTTTAGACATGTCTTTTATTTTTAAAATTTTGAATTATCTTAAGTGCAAAGTTGAGATGATTTGATGGATGAGGAAAGAGCTAAATGTCTTTTGTTTTGTTCAAAAAGTCGGTGAATTTATTTTAAACACATAGAAAAATAGCTTAACATAATGTTTAAAAAAAGGCATTTCACTTTTAATAAAACACATAGAATAAGGCATTCCTAAAGCTTCAAATACAGACTAAAATATTTTTTTTCTTATTCTATGTCCTTTCGACGAAGGGGAAATCACAATAGAAAAACTTGAAATAAATGACCTTATATTTCGTAATAACCTTACATTCCCCAAGGGGTGAAACCTCGGGCTATGTTTAAAATGTGATATGATTTGATATTTTGTTAGATATTTTTCTTACGATATTCTAAAGGCGAAATTCCCGTGGCATTTTTAAAGAATCTACCAAAAGTGGATTGATTCTGGAAGTTTAATGTATCACTGATTTGGTTGATTGTGATATCTTTGTTTTGAAGTAATACTTTGGCTTCGAGAATTACAATATCTTCGATCCAGTTGCTGGCTGTTTTACCGCTGTTATTTTTGATTACTTCTGATAAATATTTACGAGTTACATTCAGAGTATCGGCATAATACTGAACTGATCTTTGGCTTAAAAAATCTTTGGAAAGGATATCCTTAAATTTTTCAAACAATGGATTCTGTGAATTCTCATTAATAATTGTTTGCTTTATAAAATCAAGTTCGTAAATCAAAATATACAGATATCCTCTTAAAATAGAGGGCTGATGGTCTGAATTAGTATCAAGGGATTGTTTTAGCAATGAAAATATTTGTTCGAACTTTTCTTCGTTGTTTTTCTCTAAATTAAAAACATGCATGTCGCTATTTTCAAAAAACTCATATTGCGAAAGAAAAAAAACATTGGCCTGATTGTGAAGAAAAAATTGTGATTTGAAGAAAATAATATCAATTAGAATTTCATCGCTGTCTTTTGTAAAACTTCTAATTACTGACGGTCCTAATGTGATTATTGCCGGCGCATGAATTACGACTTTCTTCAATTTGGTTTGCATAACAATACTGCCTTTTCTTAGAAATTCTATGGCATAACTTTCTGCGCGGTAAGGTTCGCTGATATAAGGATGATCTTTGGCCTGAATATAAAAGTACTCTTTCGTATTATCAACATCGGCAAACAAACTCTTATGATGTGCGAGTGAATATGTTGTAATTTTATTCTTCAATTGTTTTTGGTTTAATGGCAATTCAAATATACTTAACCGTTTTGCGCATAACAAATAATGGCACCAAATAGCGCCATTATTTTGTTCTTAGAAAAGAACATATGTTGAAATTGAAACTTATTTTTTATCAATTTTATAAAGTCTTCCACCATCCGTAACAGCATATAATGCGCCGTCATTTCCTTGCGTGACATCTCTAAAACGTTGATTTTCGGATGCAAGAAGTCTTTCTTCACCAATTACTTTATTGTCTTTTATGGCAAGACGAATGATATGCATTCCGCTTAAAGCGCCTATGAAAAGATTATTTTGCCATTCCGGAACACGATTTCCGGTATAAAATGTCATTCCGCTTGGCGAAACTACAGGATCCCAATAATAAACGGGCTGTTCTAAACCATCTTGCTGCTGAATTCCCGCTCCTACTTTTTCTCCGCTATATTCAATTCCGTAAGTAATTGTTGGCCATCCGTAATTCGAACCTGCTTTTAGGCGATTTATTTCATCACCTCCACGTGGTCCGTGTTCTGCTAACCAAATTTCATTAGTAACAGGATTAAGCGCCAAACCTTGCGGATTTCTGTGTCCAATAGTATATAATTCCGGTAAAGCTCCCGTTCCTGTAAAAGTTGGATTTCCGGTTGCGGGTTGACCTTCTTTTGTGATTCTGACTACTTTTCCTAAACCTGAAGTCACAGATTGTGCTAATGGACGTGTTTCTAAAACAGAACGCTCTCCGGTACTTACAACTAAGAAACCAGCTTTATCAAAAAGAATTCTTCCGCCATAATGAAGCGTACTTGCGTTCGCTGGTTTTGCTCTGTAAATAACGGCTGCTCCTTCAATAGTTTTTTCGTCTGCTGAAAGTTTTCCTTTCGCTACAGCGGTATTATTTCCGCCATTTGTAGCTTCGGCAAAAACCCAGTAAATCATTCTGTTTGTCGTAAAATCAGGATCAATAGCCAAACCTAATAAACCACCTTGACTAGCAGGATTAACAGCAGGAATACCTGTAATTGGAGCACTCAAAACGCCGGCTGTTGTAGCAATACGCATGGTTCCTGTTTTTTCCGTAATCAATAATCGGCCATCAGGAAGCGTTTTTATTCCCCACGGACTTGTTAATGTTGTAGCAATAACAACTCCTTCATAGGGTGTATTGGTCTGGATACCACTGATTCTTGTTTGCCCTTCGAATGCCGGTTTATATGTTGTATTGGCAGCACCACCTTCGACAGGATTGGTAATTGTGCCGGGATCTACATTCGTTTCTTTATCATTTGAGCAGCTTAATAAGGTAATTAGCACAATAGAAACAATAGCAATCTGGTTAATATTTCTCATAGTTTTGGGATTTTAATGATTAAAAAAAGTTGTAAATGGTATTGCTTTAATTTTTAACCAAGTAAAAATCTTAAATTAAAAATAAAAACAGTTATATAATTTATAGGAAAATTTACATAATTAATTAAAAGGTTTTTTATTTTAAACGTAGAGAACACAAAGATTTTCACAGAGAAATAAAACCTTTGTCAACTCTGTCTGCTCTTTCTTTGTGTTCTCTGCGGTAAAAAGACTTTGCCATTAAAATTTTTAAGCTCTTGCCGTTATTTAAAATATTTTCATACATTTGCAATCATCAGATGATATGACAACTAAATTATGACTTTAATCAATAAAAAATCTCTCGCAGAAGAAGTTGCTTCAAAATTACAGGAGCAAATAGCTCTGGGTCACTATAAGATCAATGAGAAGCTACCAATTGAAGCGGAGTTGATGAAAAGTTTTGGTGTTGGAAGATCCTCTATAAGAGAGGCAATGAAGCTATTGGCTAATTCCGGGTTACTTCGTATTCAGCAAGGTGTTGGTACATTTGTTCAGGAAGTTACCAATACACGTGAGCCAATGGACCAACGTTTTAAACGTGCAAGTCTGGAGGATTTAGATGAAGTAAGACAATTGCTTGAATTGAAAATTGCTGAAAAAGCAGCACTTAACAGAACAGAAGATGATATAATTGCTATGAAACAACATTTGGCTGATCGTATGAAAGCGGCCAATGAAGGTTTAATAGAAGAATGTGTTGAAGCTGACATACAATTTCATATTGCTATTGCAGAAGCATCAAAAAATGAGATCCTTGCCGATTTATACAAATCCGTTTCTAAACATCTAAAAAAGGAATTTCTTACTCTTTATCCGGACACTATAGTATTTCAGGAAACATATGCTATACACGAACAGCTTCTAAAAAGCATTATTGCAAAAGATCAAAAAAAGACATGGAATATTGTCGCAAAAATCACAGGACATATTAATTACTAATTTTTTACCCAAATTCATCAGATGATCTGATTTTAAATTTATGACAACAAATACCACTTCCAATTCAAAACAGTTAGTCCAAAAGACAGTGTTTTCTATTTTATTCACCATTAGTTTTACTCATTTAATTAATGATATGCTACAGGCCGTCGTTCCTGCGGTATATCCAATTATAAAAGACAAATTTCATCTTACCTTTACTGAGATAGGATTGATTACGCTGACTTATCAACTTACAGCATCTATCCTGCAGCCTTTTGTTGGATTTTATACCGATAGAAAGCCACGTCCTTATTCTTTGGCCGTTTCAATGGTTTTTACAATGCTTGGCCTGGCCGCTGTTGCTTACGCTTCCAGTTTTGTCAATATATTACTTGCTGTTAGTTTAATAGGAATTGGATCTTCTATTTTTCATCCTGAAGCTTCGAGGGTTGCGCATATGGCATCTGGAGGAAAAAGAGGTTTAGCCCAATCGATTTTTCAATTAGGTGGAAATGCAGGAAGTGCCATAGGACCTTTGCTTGCGGCAATAATTGTGGTGCCTTACGGACAATCTAATATTATCTGGTTTTGTATTGCTGCTGTGCTGGGAATTATAATTCTTTCAGGAATCGCAAAATGGTATCAGGAACATTTAAACCTTAAAGCTTTAAACAAATCAGCTTCTGTTGAAGAGGTTCATCATTCGCTTTCTAAACAAAAAGTAATATTATCATTGGCTATTTTGATGGTGCTTATTTTTTCTAAGTATTTTTATATGGCCAGCATGACGAGTTATTATACTTTTTATCTTATCGATAAGTTTCATGTGTCTGTACAGGAATCTCAGGTTTATCTTTTTACCTTTATGGGGGCTGTAGCTGCAGGAACATTATTTGGCGGACCATTAGGAGACCGTTTTGGAAGAAAATATATCATTTGGATCTCGATACTTGGTGTTGCTCCTTTTACTCTACTATTGCCTTATGTTTCTCTTTTCTGGACCGGAATTTTATCTGTAATCATTGGTTTAATCATCTCATCGGCTTTTTCTGCAATTTTGGTTTATGCAACTGAGCTTGTTCCGGGAAAAGTAGGTTTAATAGCGGGGCTTTTCTTTGGATTTGCTTTTGGTATGGGTGGATTAGGTTCTGCAATTTTAGGAAAATTAGCTGATGCTACAAGTATTGAATACGTTTTTAAAGTATGTGCTTTTCTACCATTGATTGGAGTTTTGACAACCTTTCTTCCCAATATTGAGGGAAAGAAAAAAACTCAAAAAAGTTAAGTACTCAATATTAAATTGTTTTTACTAATTCGAATTATTATAAAAAAAAGCGCTGAATGTACTGGTTCAGCGCTTTTTGCTTGTAATAAAACAAGCTCATCTATTTTTAAAATTAAGGAATTAAAACAGCGCGTCCTTTAATTTTTCCCTGACGTAATTTATCGTATACTTCAAGTGCCTGATCCAGATTGTATTTTTCAATTTCGATGTGAATTTTCTTTTGAATCGCCAGACCTATTACTTCCATTAATTCTGTTCTGGATCCCCAATACGGATTTGTCATGCTTACGCCAAAAGGCAATCCATTCATATTGTATTCAAATTTTCCTCCGCCTAACCCTACAATGGTTAAGTCTCCATCTAAGCCGATAATTTTTGTTCCTAAATCTATTGTCGAAGTTGCTCCCACAAAATCAAGTACAACTTTGGCTTTTTTTATTCCGGTGATTTTTTTGATTTGTTCGGCAGCATTTTTATCCGTAGAATTTATCGCATGAGCTGCGCCAAGTGATTTGGCAAATTCAAGTCTTTCTGGTGTTATATCGCACGCAATAATGGTTGATCCGCACATTTCGGATAAAATTTGAAGTGCCACATGTCCAAGTCCACCAACTCCAATAACCACCACATATTCATCCGGCATTAATTTATGCAACGAACGTTTTATGGCGGAATAAGGTGTTAGGGCAGCATCTGTAAGTGGAGCTGCAATTACAGGATCTAAATCGTGAATAGGTACCAATAAACGAGAAGAAGGTACAAGCATATAATCAGCCATTCCGCCATTTAATCCTAATCCTCCGCCATAAGCTTGTTCAGATTGGTGATCACAATAATTTTCGTTCGAATGTTGACAGGGTTTGCAATGTCCGCAACCCCAGGGACCGTAAACTAAAACGGCATCTCCTTTTTTAAAACCTTTTACATCCTGTCCCACTTCTTCTACCCAACCTGCATTTTCATGTCCTAAAGTAAATGTCGTTCCTACAACTGTTCCTTCATCAATAATGTGCAAATCTGAATGACATACTCCTGCTCCACCAATTTTTAATAAAACTTCATCGCCTGAAGGTTTAGGTTTTTCTAAATCATTTATAATCCTAACATCTTTGTGTCCATAATATCGTACTGCTTTCATAAGAATATATTTATAGTTTGATATTATAAATTTACTAAAACCCCGTGTAGGACAAAAGTTAATATACCCTAAATAAAGCTTATGATACGTTAAAAAAACAGGCTGAAATAGCTTTAATTTTAACGCACACGTTAATTGCGGTTCTGTTTTTAATGCTTATGTCGAAAGTTATTTTTGATTCCCTTTTCATCTATTTCCGCATACTTTCCTTAATTCTTTCCCTATGTTGCTCGCCCCATGCGCTAAGTTCACGGATCACACTTTTTAAACTTTGACTGTAGTCCGTAGCTTGATAAATGATGCTTACCGGAGTTGTAGGATACACATTTCGTTTGATAAATTCGTTCAATTCTAAATCCTTGAGTTCGTTGGCTAAAACTTTTGGCGAAATTCCTGTGACTTCTTTCTGAATCTCATTAAAACGTTTGGGTGATTGTATAAGGCTAAGAATTAAAGCTATCTTCCATTTGCCGTTTAAAACATAGAGCGCATCGAGTATGTTCTTAAGCGATCCGGTGCATTCGTCCTTTGTAGGAAGTATTTCATATTCAAATATTTTCATGCTGCAAAGATAGGCACTTTCCTAAAAGTAACCGCTTTCCTTTGGGTAAGTACTCACTTTTGCATAGTTGGTAATTGTAGCTTTGCTTCATACAAAAATCTAACATTAATAATTTTCGTTATGAAACACATTCTTCATTTAATTTCAAGCATACAAGGCAATGAATCCTACAGCATTAAATTGGGTAAAGCTATAATTGAAAAAATTCAGGATAAATATCCGAACAGTACGGTTGAAGAATTGAATCTGACCGATGTCAAAATTCCACATCTTGATCCTGACGTTCTTCGCACTTTTTTTATTCCGGAAGATCAGCTGACACAACAAGACAAAGAATCTATTGGTTTTTCTAATCAGGTTGTAAATCAATTATTGGCTGCAGATATTATCGTTATCGGCGCACCTCTTTATAACTTTACTATACCTTCATCATTAAAAGCCTGGATTGATCATATCACCAGAGCAGGAATAACTTTTGGGTATGGAGAAAATGGCCCAATTGGAAAAGTAACAGGCAAAAAAGTTTACGTAGCAATGAGCTCCGGTGGTATATTTTCTGAAGGTACCGGCAAAGCCAATGACTTTGTAGTTCCTTATCTAAAAGCATTTCTGGGGTTTCTGGGCATGACAGATCTTACGGCATTTCGTGCTGAAGGGCTTAAAGTACCGGAAGTAAAAGAGAATGCAATGAAAAAAGCAATTGAAAGTATAGAGATTGACTAACCAATAGTTGGTTTAGTAAGAATTGAAAATGCATTTAGTTTTTTAATTCCTGCCTCAATCAGTCTTTTGCAAATTTAAGTCAGCACTTTATTGTATGCAGGGCAATTGCAGCACATTAGCATTTAAGGGCTGCTCAATTTTTCGTTCCAGTTTTTCTGTATTCACTGTAATGTAAACCTCCATAGAACCTGTGCCAACTTTTAAGGCAAGAATGTGTCCGCCATATGCACTAAATTTATCATCGGTTGCCACGCCATGAATGTGTAATGAAGGTTTGTCTCCATTCCAGGCGATAGAACCCGTGAGGCTTCCCATTTCGACTTTATTATAGGTTTTTGGATTAAATTTCTTGAGATTAAAATCATAAAAACCAAAAGTAACCTCTTGTGCAAAGCCAATTCCTGTAAAGTTTCCGGAAGGAATTTTTTCTTCCCGAACGAGCTTTTCAATCGATTCGATAACATTATCTGACTCCCGTAAAACCATTAAATAACCTGCAGCAGTTTTAACATAACGGCATTTTGAAGCGCCCTCTTTTTGTTGAGCCTGTGCAGCAGTAACTCCAAAACAAAGCAAGAGTGAAGCAATAATGTTTTTTGTTTGAAAATTCATTGGATTGATTTTTAGAATAAATATACCGATTGAAAAATAAATCAATTCAGCGTGTTTGTTAATGGATTCGATTTTAGGAATTGTAAATAAGCAGCATAAAGGTAACGATTTCATTTTGCTTTTTTTCTTCCATAAAATGATTCTTATGATTTATTTAATATTTTTTTTTTAAAACCAAAGAAGCGCTAAATCTACTGATCCAGCGCTTCTTTTTTATATCAAAAAGATACTCATTTTTATTACCAGCCTTTTACAGCACCGCCTTTAAATTCTTTCAGAGCGGCCTGCTCAACTTCTGCAGATTGAAAAGCCTGTAAAAACTGTTTTACTTTTTCTTCGTTTTTATTGTCTTCACGACTTACTACCAAGTTTACATAAGGAGAGTCTTTATCCTCAACAAACAAAGCATCACGCGAAGGAATAAGTCCTGCCTGAGAAGCAAAAGTATTGTTGATAATCGCAATTGTTACGTTCTCATCATCCAGAGCTCTTGGCAATTGAGGTGCTTCCAGTTCTAATATTTTAAGTTTTTTAGGATTACTTACAATATCCGTTACTTTAGGCAATAAGCCAATTCCTGCTTTAAGCTTCAACAATCCGTTTTTCTCTAAAAGCAATAAAGAACGTCCACCGTTTGTTGGATCATTTGGAATAATAATTGTGCTTTCGTCCTTTAATTCCGAAAGGTTTTTGATTTTTTTAGAATACGCTGCAATCGGATAAATAAATGTTTTACCAATGATTGCTAATTTATAACCGCGTTGTTTCGATTGTTCATCAAGATATGGTTTGTGCTGAAAAGCATTTACATCAATATCTCCCTGACTCAAAGCTTCATTTGGAATCACATAATCATTAAAAGAAATTAACTCTACTTCTAATCCGTATTTTTCTTTTGCTACTTTTTTAGCCGCTTCTGCCACTTTATATTCCGGTCCCGTTGCAACTCCTACTTTAATATGATGTGGATCATTATTTTTACTTTTTCCGCAATTTGCTACTACAAATGCTAATGCTATAATTCCGGCTGTTTTTAAAAATTTATTTTTAGTAATCATCTCGTATTTTTTAATTTTTAATTCTTAATTTATGTGTAATATGTGTTTTTTACCGCAAAGGTTTTACCGCAGAGAACACAAAGGTTTTTCGCAAAGTTCACTAAGATTGAAGTTTGTAAACACAATTTAAGTTCACAAAAGCTTTGTAGTTAAATCTCAAAATATACACAAAGCTTTGCGAACTTTGTGTTTTTATAAAACCGCTTAATTAAAAAACTTCGCGCACTTTGCGGTAAAATGTCAAAGTATTCACAAAGCATAAAAAAAACTTCACGCTCGTTGCGGTAAAATCGCAAAGTATTATCTATGGTCAAATCGCTTTGATAAAAAGTCACCCGCAAATTGAATAATAAATACCAAAAGTACCAATAATGCCAAAACCGAATTCATCGTTACGGCATCATAACCAATATATCCGTATTGATACCCAACTTGTCCCAATCCGCCTGCACCAACTGCTCCACCCATTGCAGAATAACCTACAAGTGTGATTAACGTGATCGATGCGGCATTTATTAATGATGGCAAAGCTTCCGGAAGCAATACTTTATATACAATTTGTAATGGTGTTGCACCCAAAGCTCTTGCGGCTTCGATTAATCCTGAAGGCAAACCAAGAAGACTATTCTCAACAAGTCGTGCTATAAATGGCGCCGCGCCAATACTTAACGGAACCAAAGCGGCACTCACACCAATAGAAGTTCCTACCAAAGCACGCGTAAACGGAATCATCCAGACAATTAGTATAATGAACGGAATAGAACGAAAAATGTTTACTAAAATCGATAAAGTTCTGTTTAAAATTGGTTGCTCCAGAATTTGATTTTTTCGGGTAAGAAAAAGCAATACACCTGTTGGAAGTCCTAATACAAAACCAAAAAAGCCAGACACAAATGTCATCACGATGGTTTCCCAGGTTCCTTTTAATAATAAGTCAATAATAGAATCAGACATAACCTATAATTTCTGTTTTAATATGTTTAGAAATAAAATATTCAATTGCAGCTTCGTAATTTTCACGTTTACCTGATAATTCAATCAGCATTACGCCAAAATTTACATCTCCGGCCTGATCCATTTGTGCGCTGACAATTTTAAAGTTGGTATCAAATAATCTCGAAACTTCAGAAATAACAGGTTCATTTACTGATTTCCCAGTCATTTCTAATCTCAATAACGGACTCAAACCTTCGCCATCTACCTTTTGTAATCTTTCCTGATATACTCTCGGAATGTCAAGATGTAAGGAAGAAGCAATAAATTCCTTGGTTAATTCATGTTTAGGATCAGCAAAAATTTCGCCTACACTTCCTTGTTCTATCAGTTTTCCGTGGCTGATTACAGCAACTTCATCACAAATTGATTTAACAACTTCCATCTGATGGGTAATCAATAAAATCGTAATGTTTAAACGACGATTAATATCTTTCAATAAATTCAAAATCGATCTTGTCGTTGCCGGATCCAATGCGCTTGTCGCTTCATCGCACAAAAGTACTTTTGGATTATTTGCTAAAGTTCTCGCAATAGCAACCCTTTGTTTTTGACCTCCTGAAAGGCTTGCAGGATAATCATTGGCTTTTTCGGCTAAACCTACCAATTCCAATAATTCTAAAACACGAGTCTGGATCTCTCCTTTTGATGCACCAGCCAATTCTAATGGAAAAGCTACATTCTCGAAAACCGTTCTCGAGGAAAGTAAATTAAAATGCTGAAAAATCATTCCGATTTGTCTTCTTTCAATCGCCAGTTGTGCATTCGTTAATTGCATTAACCACTTTCCGTCTACGATAATTTCTCCAAAAGTTGGTCTTTCCAACAAATTTACACATCGAATTAAGGTACTTTTTCCAGCTCCCGAAGTTCCAATTACGCCAAAGATTTTCCCTGGAGGAACTTTAAGAGAAACATCTGATAAAGCCGAAACAATTCGGTTTTTCTGATGAAAATTCTTCGTTACATTTTTTAATTCAATCATTTTTATAATTCAAGTTAAACCTGCTAAATCCACAGACATAAATACTTAACGCTTCTGAAATTCTAAAATTAAAAATCAAAAAGCCTTTCAATTGATTATGAAAGGCTTCAGGAATAAATAATTTTACTATTATATATAAGCCAGTTCATACCATCGCATAGTATCACAACACATCGTGTTGCAGTTGTAATGAATTGTATACTGGTTATTGTTTTTCATTGCTGCGGCAAATTTAAAGAGATAATTTGAATTTTAATACAAAACCTGAAACTTTTTTTATCCTATCAATTTAATAGACTTGTTTCAGGGTTGGGTGTTTTTATGACACACGGATTTATGCGGATTTAAACAGATTTGCGCGGATTTCTTTTTTTGCTTTACAACGGATTAAAATCCGTTGCTACAAAATAAATCATTCCTCCGATTTTTAAAGAACGTTCCGGAGGAACAAAAACATATTGTAGGGAAGGATTTTAATCCATCATAGGTAATCAAAACCGTCAATCAGAATCACTAATTTTTGACGAGCTTCTCGCGGAGATTTCTCTTTGCGTCGAAAAACAAAAATGAGGCTAAAACTAAGTAAAATTCATAAAAAAATCCGTGCAAATCCGTGTTTTCGCGATAGCGAATCCGTGTCATCCGTGGGCCATAAATTCAACAACCTTATTTCTCTGCATCCAATAATATCGCCAATTGAATACAAGGCAAATCAGATCGATTGCTCCACGCATGATTGGTTCCTCTTTGCACGACAATATCTCCGGCTTGCAATAAAGTTTCGCCTTCATCAACAATAAGCCAGATTTCACCGGAAAGAATTACGATATAATCTAAAGTTTCAGTTTGATGCATCAACGGATGTGGCTGACCTTTGGGCGTCACAATTCCAAGATCCTTATCGGGTGGTATTTGAACATACCTGAAATAACTTCCTTTTTTGGGTGTATGTGGGAAAGCAGTATTTTCGATCACTTTTTCTTCTTCTAATTTTACAGGCATAGAATCTGTCGACCAGATATCTGATATAATTAATCCAGGAAAATGTTCTGAAACATTTGATACAATTGCATCTTTTTCAATTATTGATTTTCCGTTTTTTATTCCCGTAATGATCCTTCTCGGAATTGGTTTCATAATTGGTTTATTTGCATGATTAATTTCTTTCCGTTCGTTTTATTTTCGCGGAGTATTGTGTGTGCTTTTAATACTGTCGAAACTTCTAAATCCCCCATTATTTCTATACTTGGTGGCATAATAGATTTATTTTCGAGTAAACTTCTCAATTGGTCAAGACCTGCTTTATAATAATCGTATCGTTTCTCCAACCCATATGCATAATTGGATATGTTGAGAATCGTTGCACCTTTACTAAAAAGGGTTTCGCGTGAATCAGGGGTAGAAAAATTAGTAACATCAACATACGTTCCGTTTGTTTTTAGAAGTTTTGCAGCTGTAACTGCCATCTCATTCCCTACTAAATCAACGACAAAATCAAAGTTTTCGCCATTATTTAATGCTAAAGCCGTTTCGTAAACTTTATCCTTTTTATAATTTATAATCTGATTTTGTTTTATGCCAAGATCTAATAATGATACGATACTCTTTTCGTTTCCTGCCGTCACAATAAAATTATTATACCCGTTTGCAAGAAGCAATTTCAAGAGCATATTCCCTACTCCGCCAGCAGCTCCTGTTATAAAAATAGAATCATCTTTATTGACTTTCATTCTCTTTATAATTTGTAATGCTGTCAATCCCACAGAAGGTAATGCGGCTCCTTCTTCTAAAGAAATATTCTTGGGCAAATGCATCAGGATCGCTGCGGGAACACAAATATATTTGGCATATGTACCGTTTGATCCCATACTTCCGGACCCACAAAAAACAGCATCTCCTATTTTAAAATCAGTAATTTTTTTGCCAATCGCAGATACAATACCGGAAAATTCCCTGCCTAATATAGTTGAATGCAATAACTTGCGTTCCATCGCATTTTCGGTCATTTGGTAATCTATCGGGTTAAAACCTGCCGCCACTATTTTTACCTGAACCTGATCGTGTATTGGTTCCGGTGTATCAACTTCTTCCAGTTTAAAATCCCCATTCTGATGTAAAATGATTGCTTTCATTTTTATATTTTTTATGGTACAAAATTATCATACAAATACTTTATTTTTGCTATTGGTTAACCCGAGGTTACCAGTTACCAATGAGAAACTACTATGGCAAAAATTAATGATAACGGAATACTACGTGAAGCAAATTGTTCAGAAGAACTTATGGCAATGCGTGATAGTCTGGACATATTAGGAGGGAAATGGAAATTGATGATCCTGCGTTTTTTAACAAACCGAACACATCAGGTAATTAACTTCAAAAAAATGCAACGGGAAATCGAAGGAATTTCTGCCAAGATGCTCAGTAAAGAGCTAAAAGAGCTGGAAATTAATTTGCTTGTTTCCAGAACACAACAACAAACAAAACCTATTACGGTCGTTTATGCTATTACAGAATACGGAAAATCTGTTCTTCCGGTAACTAAAACTTTGGTAAACTGGGGATTAAGCCATCGCGAAAAGATTATTGAAACGATTAATAAATAGTAATAAATCTTCAGAAAGAATCGGTACTGGGAATTGAATTTATTCTTCAAATTATAACTTATAATAATCTACAGTACAACATTCTAATCTCCTTTTTTTTTTCAGGTATATACAAACAAAAACCAAGAATCTTGTCATTTCCCTGCCTTTTTCTTATTATTTAAAATCTTAAAAATTGATTAAAATTCGAGTTTATTCCTTAAATAAATTGATTTACTAATATTAATTTTTACATTTGTGTTATTTTTAATTATTCTAAATAGATTGAAGGTCTTATTTGAATTTTACAATACAAAGAAATATCCTTAAACCAATTTAAACAATAAATATCTCCATATGAAAAAGAATATTTTTATCTCTTTTGCATTAGCCGCTACTTTATTTGTTAGTGCCCAACAAAAAAATAGCTTATTAGAACAATCTTTTTGGAAAAATGCACCTGATACAAACACAGTTAAAGCTGAAATTGCAAAAGGAAACAATCCTGCTGAAGCAAATGCAAATGCTTTTGACCCTACAGTTCTTGCTATTAACAATGATGCACCTTTAGCGACTATTAAATTTTTATTGGACCAACCCGGAAACGAAGTAGGTAAAATGACGCATGATAATCGTATTTATTTGCATTGGGCGGCTTACAGAGGAAATACTGAACTGGTAGAATATCTGATTGCAAAAGGTTCTGATATTAATCTGGAAGACAGCCACGGCACTACTCCAATTGTATTTGCTGCATCTAACGGACAAACTAATACAGCTTTGTACGATGCTTTTTTTAAGGCAGGAATAAGCCCTAAGAAAAAATATAAAAGTGGAGAAAACTTATTGCTTTTAGCTATTGCAGCAGACAAAAACCTAACACTTACTGATTATTTTATCACTAAAGGAATGTCTTTGAAAGATGTTGATAGTGATGGAAATACTGCATTTAACTATGCTGCAAGATCCGGAAATATTCCATTTCTGAAAAAGCTTTTAGAAAAAGGAGTTAAATATACTGACAATGCACTTATTATTGCTTCTCAGGGTAGCCGCAGAGAAACGAATACACTTGAAACATATAAATATTTAGTAGAAGAAGTAAAAATCAAACCTACTGTAACTACTAAAGATGGAGAAAATGTACTTCACTTTCTAGCTGCAAAACCTAATCAAACTGAAATTATCAACTATTTTTTATCTAAAGGTGTAGATGCCAATAAAACTGATAAGGAAGGAAATACTCCCCTGATGGTAGCGGCCAGAGCAAAAGATACTGCTGTTTTGGAACTACTATTACCAAAAGTAAAAAACATCAATACACAAAACCTAAAAGGAGAATCGGCTTTGACAGTTGCGGTTAAATCAGGAACTCCTGAAGCAGTTGCAACCTTGCTAAACAAAGGTGCTGACGTAAATGTAAAAGACAAAGACGGAAACAATTTAGGCGTTTATTTGGTACAATCCTACAGACCAACGGGACGTGGTGAAGCTAACGCTGCTAAAGATCCGTTTGATGCTAAAGTAAAATTACTTCAGGACAAAGGATTAAACCTTAGTACGCCGCAAAAAGACGGAAGCACATTATACCACTTTGCTGCAGCCAAGAATGATTTGAACCTGGTAAAGAAATTATCCTCTTTAAATATTGATGTGAATGCTAAAAACAAAGATGGTATAACAGCTTTGCATAAAGCAGCAATGGTTGCCAAAGATGATACTATCATGAAATATTTAGTATCAATTGGGGCTAAAAAAGACGTTACTACTGAATTCGACGAAAGTGCTTATGCTTTGGCCAAAGAAAATGAGTCCCTAACTAAAAACAACGTATCTGTTGAGTTTTTAAAATAGAATAAAAAATTATGAATTATGGGGTTGAGTTATAAGTCAAAACGAAACTCAAACCCATAATTTATAACCAATAACTAATAACTCACAATTTACAATTCATAATTAATTAACATGAAATCAATATTTAAAATAGCGTTAACAGGCGCACTAATCTGTCTTATCTCTTTTCAGGCAAATGCACAGGCGAGCAAATACAAATGTATGCTTCAAATGGCAAATTACATGGGAGAAGGAGCTTACATCGTAGTTTCGCTTATTAACCCGACCGGTGGTTATGAGAAAACGCTTTATGTAATGGGCGACGATAAAAAATGGTACAAATCATTGAAGGAGTGGAATAAATTTCAAACTCAAAAACCTGCTGATATCAGTGCAAAAACCGGAGCATCAGTTACTGGTGGAGATCGCAGTATTACAACCATAGAAATTGAAGATTCTAAAATTAACAAAGGATATAAACTAAGATTCGAATCTGCTGTTGAAGATCAGAAATACTATGTAAGTGATCTTGAAATTCCTTTAACTACTGAAGGATTAGCTGATAAAACAGAAGGAAAAGGATATATTAGATACGTGAGATTAAACAAGATTTAATAGTTTACCGTTTCTAACAAACTTTGTCAAAGTTTTGAACTTTGACAAAGTTGACACATTAAAAAGATTAACAATTATATTTTACCATCCGGAAGAAAATCTTTTTAATCTGTGGCAAACCAATTCTCAGTTACATTTGATTACACTATAGATTACATTCAATGACTCTTTCCTTTTGGCGTTACTCACACCTGGCTCTGGCTCTTTTCTCTTCTTTGTTTTTAGTTTTGGCTTCAGCAACCGGTATTATTCTGGCAGTTGATGCGATGCAGGAAAAAACACTTCCGTATCATACAGAAAACTTTGGCAAGATCACCTTAGGCGAAACTTTGCCAATACTAAAAAAGGCCTATCCGGAAATAACAGAACTAAGCGTAGATCATAATCAATTTGTAGCTTTACAGGCAATTGATCAGGATGGTAATGATATCAATGCCTATATTGATGCCAAAACCGGAAAAGCTTTAGGAAAGCCAATCAAAAAAAGTGAATTCATACAATGGGTCACCGGTTTTCATCGTTCGTTATTTCTTCATGAAACCGGACGTTTTTTTGTGGGTGTAATCTCTTTTTTATTAGTCTTAATCGCGATCTCAGGCTTTGCTCTTGTTCTGAACAGACAAAGAGGCATTCGTAATTTCTTTTCGAAAGTAGTCAAAGAATATTTCACTCAATATTATCATGTTGTTTTAGGCAGACTGGCTTTAATTCCAATTCTGATTATTGCACTTACCGGAACGTATTTATCTTTAGAAAGGTTTAACTTTTTTATGGGTAAAGAAAAAAATCAAAAAGAAAAAATAGAGGTTGTATCAACTCCAAAAGGTAAAACTCCATCCGTCTTTACAACTACCCTTTTGGCCGATGTAAAGAAAATCGAATTTCCGTTTACAGACGATCCTGAAGAATATTATATCATTCAGTTAAACGATCGTGAAATCGAAGTCAATCAGGTTACAGGCGCTGTTGTGACTGAAAAACGTTCCCCAATGACGGTTCAGTTATCTGATTTAAGCCTTAATCTTCATACCGGAAAAACCAATGCAATCTGGGCTTTTATATTAGCCATTGCAAGTATAAATATTCTCTTTTTTATCTATTCAGGTTTTGCAATTACTTTAAAAAGAAGAGCAAGCCGTATTAAAAACAAATTCAAAGCCGGCGAAAGTAAAATCATTCTTTTAATTGGTTCAGAAAACGGAAGCTCATTGCGGTTCGCTAATGCTATTCTCAAGCAATTAATCGCTCATGGAGAAAAAGCTTTTATTACTGAATTGAATAGTTTTACTGTTTTTCCGAAGGCAGAACATATTATTATTTTTTCGTCTACTCACGGATTAGGAGATGCTCCGTCTAATGGAAATAAATTTATTTCACTTTTAAAGAAATATCCCCAACAACAAAAAATCAATTATTCTGTTGTCGGTTTTGGCTCGAAAGCGTATCCCGATTTTTGTGGATTTGCATACGAAATTGACAAACAACTGGAAAATCAGAATTGGGCAGAACGTTTTCTGGAAGTTCAAACAGTTAATGATAAATCTGCTGCAGAATTTGTAGAATGGATAAAATTATGGAGTACTAAAAACGAAATTCCATTATCAACAACACCTTCTCTATACAATCATGTTCCTCAGGGTTTACAAAAAATAATGGTATTGGATAAAACGTTAGTTTCTGAAAATGAGCCAACTTTTATCCTTACTCTAAGAGCCAATTTAAGATCAAGGTTTAATTCTGGAGATTTACTTGCTATTTATCCGGCAGACGATACGAGGGAACGCCTCTACTCTATTGGAAAACATACCGGAAATATTCAATTGGTTGTAAAACTACACCAACATGGTTTAGGTTCTGAATTCTTAAATAGTCTGGTGCCGGGAAATATTATCAAAGCAAGGATTATCAATAATAAAGCCTTTCATTTTCCTCAAAAAGTTTCTAAAATAGCATTAATTTCTAACGGAACGGGTATTGCTCCTTTCCTTGGAATGATTGAACAAAATAAAGCAAAAACAGAAACACATTTGTATGCGGGATTCAGAATGGAAACTGAAACTGTTTCAGAATATAAGAAGTTTACATCAGAAATGATCCAAAAGCAAAAACTTCAAAGTTTTCATCTGGCTTTATCACGCGAAGCAGAACATTTTTATGTAATGGACCTGATAAAACGTGATGCTGACTTCTTTATTGATCTGTTGCTGCAAGGTGGTGTAATCATGATTTGCGGTTCGCTTGCGATGCAAAAAGATGTTGAAGCCATTCTGGATAAATTGTGTCTTGCCGGAGAAATGAAGAGCATTTCATATTATAAAGATAATGGTCAGTTACTTAGTGATTGTTACTAAACACGAATTTTACTAATTTACACAAATTCTTTCGTGCAATTAATTTCATAACGAGAGTACTAAATATTGGTAGAAAATTATAAATTCAAAAAAAAAGAGCCCCGGCGGGGTGATATATATTTAAACAGTTGCTTTTAGCTTGCAGTAGACGCAATAGCAATCATTTTGTTGCATACCTATGGCACGCTAACAAATTTCGAATAAATAACTACCAATATTTTGTATCTAAAGTCACATTTGAAATCTTACTAAAAACAGTCTTTAAAAACGATTCTCATGCATAAATCAACCTTATATACCTTCCTGTTTTTTTCTGTAATCTTATGCAGCTTATCCGGCAATGCACAAATTCTAAGAAAAAGAACAACCTTGCTTATGGGCGGACGATTTGATATTACAATTGTTGCTAAAGATTCTCTTTCGGCTGAACAAAATATCGATGAAGTCATTGCGGAAATTACACGAATAGAAAATCTAATTTCCGACTGGAAACCAGATTCGCAAGTATCACAAGTCAATCAAAATGCCGGAATCAAACCTATAAAAGTAGATCGCGAAGTATTTGAATTAACACAAAGAGCCATACAGTTTTCTAAAGCTACAAATGGTGGCTTTGATGTGAGCTTTGCTGCAATGGACAGAATTTGGAAATTTGACGGATCAATGACCGGGATGCCTTCGGCAGAAGCCATAAAAAAATCGGTAGAAAAAGTAGGTTATAAAAACATCATTTTAGATTCAGTTCAATCTACTATATTCCTAAAATTAATAGGAATGAAGATAGGTTTTGGTGCTTTAGGAGAAGGATATGCGACTGACAAATGCCGAAACATGATGCTCGCAAAAGGCATTAAAGCCGGAATCGTAAACGGATCCGGAGATATGACGGCATGGGGAAAACAACCCAATGGCAAAGACTGGAATATTGGTATGACCAATCCGTTTCATCCGGATACCTTATTTGCAGTAGTTCCATTAAATAATGGCGCCGTAACCACCTCAGGAAGCTACGAAAAGTTTGTTGTTTTTAATGGTAAACGATATTCTCATATCATAAATCCAGCAACAGGTTATCCTGCCACAGGATTGTGCAGCGTATCTGTTTTTGGTCCAAATGCCGAAACGGCTAATGGTCTTAGTACCTCACTCATGGTTTTAGGACAAAAAGAAGGTCTGCTTTTCCTTAAGAAATATCCAGAATACAGTTGCGTAATGATTACCGATAATGGAAAACTGGTAAAATCAAAAAACTTCTCTATCAAAAAATTCAGGGCAAAACTTTAATGCATTTTCATACAAGAGACTAAACTCAATTTTTTTATCACGCAAAAAAAACATTAAACCCCACGCTTTGGGCAATGTTATTAAGTTAAGGAAAATCTATAATGCTTTTACCGAATGGATCTCGCGCAAAGGCGCAAATTCGCCAAGTTTACATCCGTTTTCTTTGCGCATTTGCGCCTTTATGCAAATTTTTATAACCATAATTTTCTTTAAAAAACATTAGCTTAATGACATTATGCTTTGTGATAAAAACCTGCCGGGTTTTCTTCTAATATTAGACCTGCCGATCTCCACTTAAAAACACAAAATCTCCTTATCCCTGTTCTTAAATCATTCTTATTCAAGTTCTAAAAATATCAAAATCCCAACATTAGAATTTCTAATGTAATTCTAATGATTTTCTAATGTATTTATTTAGATTAAATATAAACAATATTATAAGTTTGCGTTTCTATTGATATGTAAACTAATTATGAGATTTATATTATTTGTTCTTTTGCTTGCCAATTTTTCTGCTTGGTCACAAAATGGAAAAATTACCGGAAAAGTAAGTTTCCCTCACCATCAGCCAACTTCAGGGGCTTCGGTACTTGTTTTAGGAACACAAAAATTTGTTATTGCTGACAATCAAGGTCAATTTGAAATAGAAGGATTGGCTTATGGAAATTATACTTTAGAAATTTCTTCGTTAGAAGCCAAAACTAAAACTGTTGACATTCATATAAATCGTCCTTCTTTTCATATTACTATTTCAATAGAAAAAAATGATCCTAAGAACCTTAAAGAAGTTGTCATTCAGAAAAAATCCATAAAAAAGGAGATTACAGAAAAAGGTTTCTCGGTAAATGTCATTGACACCAAAGATGCAGCTACCAGAAACCTTCAGACAAACGATTTACTGGATCGCTCTGCAGGAGTTCGAATCAGGCAAAATGGTGGTTTAGGATCTAGCGTTGATTATAATGTAAACGGAATGACGGGAAATTCTATACGAGTATTTATAGACGGGATTCCAATTTCTACCTATGGCTCATCATTCAATTTAAACAGTATTCCACCCGCATTAATCGAACGCATAGAAGTTTACAAAGGCGTTACCCCTGCTCATTTGGCAGATGATGCATTAGGTGGAGCCATAAATGTAGTGTTGAAAAAAGGAGCTAAAAATACCTTGAATGCTTCTGTTTCTTATGGTTCTTTTAATACAGTTCAGTCTAATTTTAATACTACATACCGCGACAAATCCGGTTTTACAGTAAAAGGATCCGGGTTCTATAATTACTCTGATAATGATTATGAGGTATGGGGGAAATTTGTTTACAATATCCTGCCAGACGGACGCTACGATTATGTTAGAGCCAAACGTTTTGAAAACAGATACCGTTCATATGGAGGAAGATTTGAGGCTGGTTTTACAGATGTTAAATGGGCAGATAACTTTTTAATAGGTGTAAATGTTTCTGAAGACCACAATCAGATTCAGCATGGTCAATATATGACAAGACCTTATAAAGGCCGTTTTACAGAAGCGGATGCGACAGCAATAAGCTTGAATTATGCTAAAAAAGATTTCCTTGCAAAAGGACTTGACTTTACCTTAAACGCAGTTTACAGCCAAAGAAACGAAACATTAAATGACACTGTAAAATGGACTTACAATTGGTTTGGCGAAAAAGCACTGGGATTATATGGTAAACCTATTTTATCTACTTACGGAGCGCAACAAGCCGGGCCAACTATTAATACTATCGCAAGTAATATCCTTACGTCACGAATGGGATTAAACTATAACATAAATGAGAAGAACAGAATTGTGTTTAGCAATATGTTTTATATGGTTGACAGAAATGACAATGACCTGATAAAACCAGAATTTCAGAACAATTTTGAGGCAACACGCGATTTACAAAAAACAGTTTCTTCATTAGCATATGAAATGGAAGCTTTTGATTCCCGTTTAAGAACCAATGTTTTTGCTAAATTCTATGAACAGAAGTTAAATGAAATAAAACCTGAACTCCTTTCTCAAAATGGTCAAAATACCGTTATTGAAAAAATAACTAAAAACACAAATTCATTTTTCGGATACGGTTTAGCCACTTCTTATTTTGTTACCCCTAAAACAATGGTTTCATTATCTGCAGAAAAAGCGATTAGACTGCCTTCTGAAGATGAAGTATTCGGGAGACCGGGAGAAAATATAATAGGAAATTCTGAACTAAAACCTGAACAAAGTAAAAATGTAAACGCAGGAATTAAATTTGGTCCTTATGATTTTAACCAACACAGAATCTCTTTTTCCGGATCCGGATTCTGGAGAAATTCTACAGACAAAATTGTACGTGCCATTAGTATCCGTTTGAATGAAGCGGTACAATCAACACCTTTTGCGAATCTTGGAAAAGCACAATCTTTGGGTTTCGAAGCCTCATTTGATTATGTATACAATAAGAGATTATTCGTATCCATGAACATGTCGAAATTTAATTCATTATATAAAAGTAAATACGACAAAAACGGAAATGTGCTCCTGTACTATAATAAACAATTACCTAATGAGCCGTACTTCACCGTAAACGGAAGTCTTCAGTATAATTTTAAAGATATTTTACAAAAGAATTCTGAACTGAACTTGTATTACAATTTTGGTTATGTGGGAGAATTTTATACGTCATGGCTTGAAATAGATAAAACAACAACTCAATTCCCCCAAGACTTAGGATTGAGTTACGCTTTTCCTAACAAAAAAATAATAGTAAGCTTTGATGCCCGAAATATTCTAAACGAACAGGTATATGACAATTTTGCTGTACAAAAACCAGGAAGGGCTTTTTATTTAAAATTAAACTACACACTCAATAAATTCTAATACTCTATATAATTAATTTTTTTAAATCCATGAATATGAAAAAAAGTACATTTAAATTACTTGCATGTGGTCTGGTTTTTACAACATTTGCCCTAACAACAAGTTGTAGCAGTAACGACAATAACGATAATACCCCACCTACATTACCTGAAACTCCGGGACGTTGGATTACTCTTGCCGGTGCATTGATGCAAACAGAACCAGGAGACGGAAACGGTGGAACAAAAGTATTTTCTGTTTCTAAGGTAGATGCAAGAAATCCTAATTTTTCTATTGATGTATACGGAAAAGGATCTCCTGTTCAGTCAAGCAGAACCGCTCGTTTACAATCATCTGTAGATGGAAGCACTCTTTTTAATATTACTTACACAGGTGCAAACGGTGGTGAATTTATGACTTATAAAGTAAACGGAGCTGCTAACTTTGCGCAGTCCGGAGCTACAGTAAATATCTCTCAATATGCCGGAACATCACCAAGATGGAACAAACTTTTTGACGGTGATAAAACAGGTGTAGCTGTAAATGTAGCGACCCCGGTAGTGGTTACTAATACTGACAAAAGTTACAAACATACCAGAGGACTTGCAACTGTTGTATCATTGAACATGCAACAAACTTTAATTTCGGCATATAAACAATACGAAATTGCATTAACTGCTCAGGAAGAAGCACAAGGACATCACCTTTTCCGTTTGGATGCTCCAACACTTAACAAAGCCGGAAATAAATTAATCATTGGTACATGGATGCGTAAAACAAATCCTGAGACCGGACAAAACGAAGCTACATTTGACCGTTTAGGTTCAAAATCTGTAATTGTTGATTACCCTTCTTTAGAGAATCCACAGGTGATTA
This sequence comes from Flavobacterium sp. NPDC079362, assembly GCF_050267765.1. Lineage (NCBI taxonomy): Bacteria > Pseudomonadati > Bacteroidota > Flavobacteriia > Flavobacteriales > Flavobacteriaceae > Flavobacterium > Flavobacterium sp. NPDC079362. The sequence goes on from NZ_JBNNFM010000004.1 coordinate 121,603, forward strand.
CTTCTACAGTAGCTTTTGGAGATACAAGTGGTTTCCGTAGTTTTAATAGCTTTTTAGCAACTGACGGTAATATTTACCAAGCGACTCAAAGAGACACAAAAAATGGTTCTTACATCTTAAGAATTAACCAAAGCAATCAATACGACAACTCTTATAACTTTAGCCTAGATACGGCTCTTGGAGTAAAAGGATCTTATATCGACGCATGGAGATATGCAGGAAACGGAATTGCTTATGTACTTTATACTCATGCAGATGCAGGAGAACAAGGTTTTGTTGCAAGAGTTGACCTGAATGCAAAAACAGCTAAAAAAGTAGAAGACATAGCTTATGACCCGGCTTTAGATTTTGGTCAGTACCAAGGTTTTGTAGTTGACGGAAATGATTTATACATCGCGGTTACTCCAGTTGGAAAAGACGGAAACCTTTATATTATCGACATTCCTACCGGAGCTGTAACTAAAGGGGCTAAATTGATCAACAATCCTGGAAACCATTATATTGGTGTATTCTAAAAAGATACAAACACAGCAACATAATCTGTAAAGATAATAACTTGAATTTTTTTTTTAATTAGAACATTCCGCTTCATTTTTTGGGGCGGAATGTTTGTTTTTAATAGCGTAATAAAAAATTAACCGCAAAGAACGCAAAGTTTTTTTGCCTAATATTACGTTGATAAATAAAGAGTTCGCAAAGCTGTTTCAATACCAAGCTTTGGGAACTTTAATTCTTAGAAAATCGCATTAATATAACTTTGCGCGCTTTGCGGTAAAATTCTCTGTTTCAGATCGCTATAGGGATTGCAATAAAATTAATTAGTAAATTCTAGGTATCGCAAGTAACAATATCCCAATCCTGCTCCATATAATTAACAAGCCAGTTTAAAGCATATTGTCTTTCATAAACGATCCCCGGATTAATTCCTTCTATTTCCCTGCCATTAATTCTTTCATCTACGCAAGCCCAATTAAATCTGTAATACAAATCATTGACATCCAAAATTTCACTTTTAGATCTTGTTGAAACGATTGCATCAATAAAAAAATTTGGGTCTTTATCCTGACCAACAGGATAATCATCAGGATCTAAGTTTTCTAAATCACAAAATTCATTCGGAAAATCCAGTGTTTCAACTTTGTTTAATGCCCACATCAAAACCCAGATTCCTTCGCATTTCCAGCTTTCGTTTGCTTTTTTATCGTCTGTAGGATTCGCCAGAAATTCCTTTTCATTCTCAGTTACAAAATTCCACAGCTTATAATTTTGCAAATACTCAGTGGCTTCCTCGGGAGAAATACTATTAAATGCAACCAAATTTACTACCGCCAAAACGCTAACACGTTGTGCAATTTCTTTTGGGGTTCTTAAAGTAGTTTCGCTTTCAGATTCTATACAAGGAAGATTTCTGTTGATTTTGATCGTATAATTCTCAAGAATTTTTTCGTTATTTTCTTTTCTGAGTTTCTGATCTTCTTCTAAAGCATTTTGATCTTCATCAAAATAAAGGGAATCGATTTTGACATCTAAAGTATCAATTTCACAATTTCCTTCGATATCAATAATAAGGTTCAGATTTTTGTCCAAAAAGTGCTGTCCACCAGATCTGCTGATAATACTATCTGGCTGCACAAATAAAACAGCATCAAGTTCCAGTGCTAAATTTGCTATTATCTTCTTTAAATCTTTGACTTCGCCCTCTTCCTGAATTACTGTAAACTCACAATTCAGGGTCTGGATTTTACGCAGAAACAAATCTTTGACTTTCTCGTCGACAGTTGGCAATGAATTTACGAATCCGTAAAATCCTTTTAGATTTGCTGTAAAAGTCGAATCGTTGATTTCAGGAATTTGATAATACGGCTCGAGTCTTTCACGATACAAAATTTCTATCTTTCCCCAGGAATTCAAAGGCCCTTCTTTAATTTCAATTTCGATGACATCACATTCATCTTCTTTGTTTATTGAAACTTCCCCTTTTGGGAAATTCAATAAGATTATTTCTTTAATATTTTCGAAACCAGTTTGGTGCGAGTAAATGGTACAAATCATTTCGTTATTTTCTATTTGCGATTAAATATTCAGGCTTATAAATCTGTTTGTTTACGCTAATATAGAATTATTTTACTACAAAGAACAAACATAATTAGATCAAATAATATTGAAATAACCACAAAAAAGACTGTTTCACGCAGATTTTACAGATGAGAACAAATTTAAAATTTGCTATAATTTACTTTCAAATAAATCTGCGATTATCTGCTTAAATCTTTAAAATCTGCGCGAAATAATTAAAATTATTGCACCTTAACTTCAATAGATGAAATTGGAATTTCCTTTCCCCCTGAAGCTTTCAATTGAATAGCCTCGTTCTTCCCATTCGACTGAATAATTACAATACATTTTCCATTAAACAATTTGCAGGAACTGGCTTTAAAAGAATCCAAATTGGCCTGATATCCATTATCAACGCCAACTAATTTTCCTCCACCCAAAACTTCAAAATTAATTAAATCATTAGCGTTAGGAAGTAAATTTCCATCCTTGTCTACAATAGAAACCGTTACATAAACCAAATCATAAGTATCATTTTTGATCGTCGTTTTATCAGCTTTTAAATCAATTTTAGAAGCTTCTCCGGCTGTATGAATTGCTGCCTCTAAAACTACTTTCCCATCTTTTCTAGATACTGCTTTTATCGCTCCGGGTTCAAATTTTACACGCCATGAAATATGTAAGTCATCATTCTGTTTTGATTTTTTCCCAAGTGATTTTCCGTTAAGGAATAATTCAACTTCATCAGCATTGTTGTAATACGCCCAAACATCGACTTCCTGTCCTGCTTTCCAGTTCCAGTGCGGAAAAATATATAGCACAGGTTTCGTTGTCCATTCGCTTTTATACATATAATACACATCTTTTGGAAGTCCGGCCAAATCGATGATTCCGAAATAAGAACTTCTTGCCGGATATGGATACGGATCCGGTTCGCCAATATAATCGAATCCAGTCCAGATAAAAGTTCCCGCCATGAAATCCTGTTTCTTAATAGTTTTCCAATTTTCTTCGTGCGTAGCTCCCCAATATGATTTTACCTGATCATAGGCCGAAACCGTCCAATCTGCATTTCCATCAAACGCAGCACCGTGCTTTGTTGGCCAGGCTTTAATTCCATCTGGAAAATCATAATGTCCACGCGTTTCCAACGCCGAAACACTTTCAGAAGCTAATATTTTCTGTCCCTTAAAACGTTCAGGAAAATCTTTGTAATCTTCGTGTTTGTAGTTGAAACCCAAAAGATCCAAAGCACCGGATTGATAAATAAAATTTTTCTCGATTATATTCTCTGTCAAAGCCGCAGTTACGGGACGAGTAGTATCTAACGATTTTACAATCTTGGCTAATTCTCTTGTAATGGCAATTCCGGTACTGTCGAATTGTTCCCTGATTTCGTTACCAATACTCCACATCATTACAGATGGATGATTGCGGTCTCTTTTGATAAAATCTTCCAGATCCTGTTTGTGCCATGCATCCCAGTCTTTATGGTAATCGTTGGTTACTTTTTTCTTCTTCCAAACATCAAAAGCTTCATCCTGAACAATAAATCCCATTTCATCACACAGCTGCATCATTTCCAGAGAGTGCGGATTATGCGACATTCTAATCGCATTGGTTCCCATTTCTTTCAAGATTTTAAGCTTTCTTCTCACGGCATGAATATTTTCTACAGCGCCCAATGCGCCATTATCGTGATGCAGGCAAACGCCCAATATTTTGGTTGGTTTCCCGTTTAATGAAAAACCTTTTTCAGCATCAAAATCAAAAAATCGGAAACCAAGAGGTGTTTCATAATCATCCACCAATTTAGATCCTTCATAAACTTTAGTTACCACTTTATACAAATAGGGATTCTCTGTGCTCCATAGTTTTGGCTGATTTAAAACCAAATCGTGAATCTTTTTCTCTGATGTTTTTGCTCTTATTTTTTCAGTTGAAGTAAAACTAGCCACTTCTTTATTTTCAGCATTTAAAATTGAAGTAACCAATTTAAATTCTTTTGCAATACCATTGTCATTATCAATCGTGACTTCTAAATGTATTTTTGATTTTGCCGCAGCAACTTCCGGCGTTGTTACAAAAGTTCCCCACTTCCCTACGTGCAGTTTCTCGCTCGCAACTAAACGTACATTCCTGTAAATTCCGGACCCCGTGTACCATCTTGAATTAGGTTGCGCATCGTTATCGACTTTTACAGCAATTACATTTTCCTTTTTGTCAAAATTCAAATATTTTGACAAATCGTACCCAAAGGAAATATACCCATTAGGACGAATTCCTAATGAATGTCCATTAATAAATACTTCGCTATTTTTAAAAACACCGTCAAATTCTATCGAAACCGATTTGTTTTTCCAATTTGCAGGAACAGTAAATACTTTACGATACCAACCTTTCCCGGCAGGTAAAAATCCTTGTGCCTGTTTTGTTTTACTGTCTTTGTCAAAAGCCCCTTCGATACTCCAATCGTGTGGCAATTGAAGCGTTCTCCAATCGGTAGTTTTAAAATCAGACTGAATTGCCGTTGGATAATCTCCTAGTTTGAAGTTCCAGTTTTTATTGAAGTCTTCGATGATTCTGGCTTTTTTTTCTTGTGAAAAACCAATTGTTGAGAGCAATAATAATGATATTGCAATTACTGTTTTTTGTAAATTTTTTTTATGTTTAATCATAATTATATTTTTTATTCTAATCTAAAATATACCCCCTATTTGTCAGACTGAGCGAAGTCCAACCCAATATTCCGTAATCCTTAAATGGATTTCGCGCAAAGGTGCCAAGCCGCCAAGTTTACATCCATTTTCTTTGCGACTTTGCGCGAATTTTTTTAGCCATAATTGTCTTTAAAAAAGCTTAACCTAATGACATTCAGCTTCGGCAGATAAATCACACACGTAACTCGACAAAGAATAACACTATTCTATTCGGAATTTCTAATGTGATCCCTCGTTCCTCGGGATGACAAAAATGAGGCGAAACTCTCTTTGCGTAGCTTCGACTTAGCTCAGCCTGACAATTGGAACGTAGACGCACTGCTGTGCGCCTCTACAATAAAAATCTTTATTAAACCTTCGCGCCTTTGTGTCTTCGTGGCTAATTATACACACTACTAATCTTTATTAAACCTTTGCGTCTTTGTGCCTTCGTGGCAAAACCACTATTGAAATTCAAAATTATCCAACATCAATCCTTTTAAATCCTCCGCTTCCAGCGTAATTTTATACGTACCTGCATTAATATATCCTCCAGAAGTGGTATTCAAAACCTTCCATTTTTCCGGTGAAGGAAAGAACTCTATCGTATCATTTCGCATCAAAATTCCGTAAGCGTCTTCCATTTTGAAATTTACTTTTAATGGTGTTTCGTTTCGATTCATGAATTTAAAACGCATCAAATAAATTCCGGCAACTCCTGGTTTTACTTCAAACTCAATACTATTATGTGTCTTTTTTGTAAACTCGATATAATCCGCTTTTTTGAAATTTCCTTTTACAATATCGGTTCCTGTGGTTTTTGTATTTTCTGCTTCGATAACTACTACAGGTCTTGAATCGTCCTTTTCGCCCATATCATAATTTGGAACGACAATAATAGAACTCAAAACTTCTGAATTATCAAAAGATACTTTTTCTCCTTTTTTTACCTTTTTAGAAAAAATACTAAATTCAACATTATTACTGTTTTTTGCAATTTCTTCTGATTTTTTATAATCTGATAACCACGCAAATTTTGTTTTTATTTTATTGTCAATCAAAAGATATAAATCTGAGTTTTCTTTTAATGTAAAAGAACCTTTAATCTTAGACTGAGATAAAAACTGCAAATAATCAGCTCCAAAAACTTCCGAAGGTAACTGGGTAAAAACAACATCTGAATCTGAATATTGTTTTGAATTGATATCCAGCCACGAAGCAATTTTTGATTCATTTTGGATTTGAGAACTTAGAACAACATTCTCAATATTTTTTGGCGATGCATTTGCAGGCTTAACGTTCTTGTTTTTGGTCGCAATGGCAATGGCAGAAATAATCGCTTGTCCCGCTTTTACATTTGGGAAAGAAATATTGATTTTTCCGTTTTTGCTTTTTACAGTAAATGTTTTCTTCAAGGCTTTGTCGTGTCCTGTTTCTGACCAGATATCAAAGTCTTTTAAAACTACATTGTCATTGATCGCAACATCAAATAAACGCCAGCCTTTGCAATCTAATCCTCCGCCAGTTCCGTACCAAGGTTCTGTAAAGTATAATTCGACTAAATATTCTCCGTCCGGTGCAGGAAATTCGTAATTTAATTTATCAACTCCGTATCTGAAACTTTGAAACAATACAGGGTCTTTTGTGCCCATTACAGGATCAAAAGTGCTACGCTGACTCGCATAAAAGTCCGGAAGTTTTTCGAATTTATCTGTCCATGATAATGAACCCCAGGTATTTTGACCGCTTTTGTGTGTGTCGGTTAACCAAATATTTCCGGAGCTGTCTGTCAGTTCAGAACCTCCACAATTGACTCTGTAAATATAATTGTATCCTTTTTTTGATTCTAAAATATCTGCCTTATCTGTGTATAATTCGGCTAGATTTGGCGCTTTAGGAAGTGTGTTCAAAACAATATAGTCTTTGGCTACAGCCACACCATTTACATAACCAACAGCATACAAAACATTGTACTGAATATTGACATTATTCCATTGAAAATGCTGACCTAAGCCTGGATTTTTTAATTTTCCTAATGATGTTTTATTAACTTCATTAAACAATTCGACTTCATCACAATTCGAATAAACATCGATTCCGTTTTTTATTCCCACCGAATCCCAACGGCTTGGCCAGGTGTGCGAAACGATATATACCATTGGGTTGGTTTTATTCGAAACGTAATTGGCACGGTACATATAATACGCATCCTGAGGTTCTCCCCAAATGGTAAAAAGTCCTTTATAATTAACTGGTCCAACTTTGTCAATGTCTCTAAAACCTTCTCCGTTCTGAACGCGTCCCGGATTTTCATGCGAAGCAAAAAGCCAGTTGAATTGTCCCGCAATTTTATCTTTTACCGATTCGGCTTCACGGATTTTAATCTCCATTAATTGGGAAAATCTGTTTTCACTCAAAATTCCTTTTTGATCAAACTCACCTTCAGTATGCAAATCTGCTGTACGCCATGCACCGTATTCACCGTTTAATAACTGGGTGGTCATTTCAAGATGGTATTTTAACGGATCGCCTCCATACGTTCCTGACCAGTTTTGTACAACATTCCAATCTGTTCCTTCACCTCCATTACAAGTCGTGACAATACGTTGCGAAGCTGACATCGGGTCCATTTCTCGGATTATTTTAGTACATTCTTCAGCAAATTCCATTGGGATTGTACTTTCGTTTTGTAATCCCCACATGACAACCGACGGACTGTTTCTACGTTCTTTAATCCATTCTCGCAACAGGGTTTTGAAATTCTCTTTAAACTCTGGCGTGTCGTACCAGATATGTGCCGAAAACTGACTCCAAAACAGAATTCCGTTTTCGTCCAGTTCTTTTTGGTACAATAAATTATGGGGCTGATGTGCTTCTCTAAACGCATTAAATCCAGCCGCTTTTATTTGTTCGATTCTGGAATGAATCTGTTCGTCTGAAAACGAATGGCTGTTCCCAATTAAATGTTCGTATTCGCAGGTTCCGTTGATGAATAAAGGTTGATCGTTGATAAAAAACCGATTGTCTTTTCCGTCTCTGCTAACCGGCCAACTCACCCAACGGATTCCGTAAGGCGTTTTTAGTTCGTCAATTTTTTTTCCGTTTTCATAAACAGACGTAACCAATTCGTATAGATATGAATTTGATGGCGACCACAATTTAGGCTGAAGAATCTCAGGCAGTGTTTGCGCTATTTCTTTTATTTCATTAGAATTAATGGCTACCTTACTTTTTACTGAAACTACTTTTTCTCCGTCTTTATCAAAAAGGATATTTTCTACAGTTAAATTTTGTTTTAAAACACCATAATTTTTGATTTCGGTTGTCATGTGAAGAATTGCTTTTTCTTTAGAAGTCGAAGCATCATTCCAGATATGAACGCCAAAAGGTTCAATTCTGATTTCGTTTGTAATTATTAAAGAAACTGGTCTGAAAATCCCCATAGGCTGGGATCCTTCAGAGAACCCCCATTCGCCGGAACATCCTCCGCAAACCCACGGCAAATCAGCAATAAAAGATGGATGTGCCGCTTTTACCAGAATCTTATTTTCTTTTCCTAAAACTACTAATTGGGTAATGTCGATTGTAAAAGTAGTTCTTCCGCCTTTGTGTTCTCCGGCTTTTTTACCATTTACCCAAACGGTCGCATAGGAACTTACACCTTCAAAATAAAGGAAAAGTCTTTTTCCTTTAACCAATTTATCCAGTTTTAATGATTTTTGATACCAGGCAGTTCCGTGCAAATTACCATGTTTTGTTCTTCTGAATCCGTAATACTGATCCCAATTGTGTGGTACATTTACGCGTTGCCATTGTGCATCGGTTTTGGGATCATTGACAAAAGCATCTTCTTGTTTTGGAAGCTGGTCTAAAACAATAGTAGCCCAAGCGGAGTTCAGCGAAATTTCCTGACGAAATTTTACTGAACTATTGCCCTGACTCCAAACAAGGCAACTACTTGAGCAAAAACAAAAAATAAAAAAAACTATTTTCTTCATATTTTTTTGAACCTTATATTTTTATTAAACCATATAAGCGATATAAGGTTATTTTAGTGTTTTTGTTATTTCGAAGGAGAAATGACATATACTGAATCCTCACCGTTCGTTGCTCTCTGGATGTGATCTCTCCTTCGTCGAGATGACAAGATTGTGTTTATATTCTTAATCACAGACATCGAATTTACTGAATCCTCAGAGTTCGTTGTTCTCTGGATGTGATCTCTCCTTCGTCGATATGACAAGATTGTGTTTATATTCTCAATCACAGACATCGAATTTGCTGAATCCTCACAGTTCGTTGCTTTCTGGATGTGATCTCTCCTTCGTCGAGGGTGACAAGATTGTGTTTATATCTTAAGTTAGACTTGACAGGTTTTTAAAACCTGTCAGGTCTCGATGACGTTTGGATTGCGTTAGGGATAGAAGCGATATCCTTTTTATTTTTTCTTTAAAAATAAAAAGATATCGCGGATAGTCCGTTCGCCGCGGCGAATACGCCCAAATTAGAAACTTTATTCTCAATACTATTAATAAAACAACCAGTCTATCGCGCCTTTTTCTCCTGCATCGATATAACCCACATCTCGTGGTGTTATGGTTTGATTGGCATCTATAAATCCTAAAATTAATACTCTTCCTTTGCCTAAATCGAGTTTGTTTTCGCCAGGCTGAAAAGTATAGGTATGAATATTTACACGTGGTAATTCTTTAAGATTCATGGCACTTGCTAAGATCACTTCGGCCTGACCGTGAGCATTTCCGGCTGCGTCTGTCTCTAAACTTGGCGGAAATAAAAATCTCTTCTGATCTGAATTGAAATAACCTACAACCAGTTTCACGGCTTTGGTGTTTTTGAATTTCAGCTGCGTTCCGTTCTCGTTTTGAGAAGTTTCATCGAATGTAATTCCTTTCAGGTTTTGCAATTCCGGAGCTACTTTTGTAAGCTCAGAAATTGGTGTTCCGTATACTTTTGTTCCGTTTTTTACTGCATAAGTCCCTTTGCTTTCACTTAATAAAGTGACTTCTGCAGTTTGCCATGGTTTGCCTTCTGTGGTTGCTATCTTACCATCCTTTGATGATTTTAATAGCCCTAAGTTTCTTTTAAAATTAACCAATTCACGTTCGTAATGTGGCAATAATTCCTTCCATGTTTTGTTGTTTCCGTCGTCTCCACCAATCGGAATACGGCGTTGTGCAGTTTGCATACTGTTAGCATAGTAATATGTGTCCTTTGTAAGATCAACCAATAACTCATAATATTCGATACTTTTTTCTAAATGCGGAAGCGCTTTGTCAAGATCTGAAATATCATTTGAGTAACTGTATCGCAAAACCAATAATGCTGCTTTTACTTTTTCTGAAAAGAAATCGGCGAAAGCTTTATAGGCATGCATATCGTTTTTAAGGCGTAAAAACTCTTCTTTGTCTTTTGTCACTTTTGGTTCCGCTTTGTCAATGGCTTCAACCGCTAATCTACCGTGTTCAGTGATTTCGGCAATAATTTGAGTTGGCAGTTCACCAGAATGCGGTTCTTTATTCCACTCTTTTTTAGCGTATTCTAAAAGCAATTCGCCGGCAGGTCCGCACGATTCATGAAAACCAGGATAAACACGCCATTTTGCAGGATTTACCAATTGGCTTTCGAACATTCCTAGTAATAAAGTCTGACGGTTTCCTTCGGTAATTCCAAAACGTCTTAACGTCTTTGGCGCAATTTCTCCGGTTTCTTCGTAGGCTTTTAAGATGTTATTGGCGGCTTGTGTATCTGTTCCGTATTTCGCCGCCAGATCTGTATCCCAAAATTTAACTTCCTGATTTCGATCTCTTTTACTGTCCCATGCATATCTTGCCCACGCTTTGTACCAAATCCAGTCACGATCCATTTCGAGAATTCGTTCGCCCGTTTTTGTTTTATCTGCTGAATAAGGCCAATCCCAATAGGATGCCTGAGGATACAAATGCAATGCATTGGCACCGTGAACACTGTGCATGGCTTTTACTGTTTTCTGGATAAAATCAGGTGAACCGTATCTGAAAGGTTCTAAATTGGCCAGAATATGTACGTTCTCGATATGAATCGATTTTAAAGCACTTAACTGTTTATGTGTTTCTCCCCAAGGTCCGCCTGGTGTATAAGTCGTGAGGGATTCTCCGGTATATTTACTTTCTGTGTAGAGATTTTTATATAAGGGAAGCGATTTTTCCATAACCAAAGGTCCATCGGTATCGTGCGAACGCAAAATAATTGGCGGTTCATCTGTTCTTCCCAACGCTTTTAAACCATCCTGAACTCCGGGAATAATCGTTTTGGTAAACCATTCTACGTCATCATCGATGGTGTTTATGGCTTCTCCCAAACAAACTAATAAACCAACATTTGGATATTTCTCGATAAAAGCGGCAATTGATTTTCTTGTGTAATCTGAAAGCAAAGGTGTAATTGGACGCGAACGATCCTGTGTTTTAATATTATAATGTTCTGCAAAAGGTTTGGAAACAATGATATTGTAAAACATCTGAATCACCCAAATTCCTCTTTTATTGGCTTCTTCGGTCAGGAATTTATAGATCTCTTCGTTCTTTTTGAAATCTTCCTCACTTACTTCTAAAGCAAACGGATAATCTTTAAGTTTTACCAATGAAGCAAACGGATGTCCGTTCCATAAATACAAGGAATTCATTCTGTTATCAACCAGCATATCCAGATACTTTGTCCATAATTTTTTATCGTAAAACCACGGAAAAGTTTCCGGCGTATACGGATATTCATAAACATCTCTGCCCGGCAGATAAGTTGTTTTCTGCATACCGATACAAGCTCCCCTTAAAACCATTTCAGGACTGTCTTCGATATTTATTTCTGTTGGAATCTTACCTGAAGTTTTAATACGATCCACCAATTCCATAGCGCCGTATAAAGCTCCTGATGCATCTGTTCCTTCTATATAAATGATGTTTTTTTGGCTACGAATCTGGAAGCCTTCTTTTTTGATGAGTTTACTATCATCTATTTTGGCATTCTTTGCATTCTGTTTCCAGAAATCAGTTCCCTTTTCTCCAATAACAATCAACTGGTCTTTTGAGCTTTTGATTTTATTTGCAGAGGTGATTTTGAAACCTTTAGAAGTAAGTGTTTCTGATAGTTTTCCGGCACCGAATTTAGCTCTGGGCGAATTGACATCATTAACTATGGTAATGTTTTGCGCTGTTGCAATAGTGACGTAAAAACCTAAAAAAAGTAAACTTAAATATTTCATGGTATTGGAATTTTATTCTTGAAAATTTCTGTTTAGTTTGTCATTTCGACGAAAGAGAAATCACATCCAATATTCAGCAACAGTGAGAATGAAGTTTGTGTGATCTCTTCTTCGTTGAGATGACAAAAAATGAGAATAAATCTGCTTAATCTGCAAAATCTACGTCAAAAATTAACACTCGCAGATTTTGCAGATCTGGCAGATTCCTCTTTATTTAATTCTGAAAAACACGTTTTAAGTACGCAACGTTTGCGCCATAATTCGCTTTTACATTATGAACCTGTGTAACATCTCTGGAACGTTCTACGATTAGCCAGCCACTCCATTTCATTTTGTCCAGCGCTTGTTTTATTTTTGGCATATCGATCGCGGTATCGTTTTCAAGCCAGACTTTGTCTGTATTTGAAGCATGAATTTGTGCCAGATGTTTTTTACCCAAAATATTTAATTCGGTTACAATATCTCTTCCGTTATCTACGGCGTTCGCAAAATTGAAAGAACTTTTGACATATTTAGAACCTATTTCTTCTAATAGTTTTTTTTCTTCGGTAGCGTCTAATGATGTTTCAATTGCTATAACTCCACCAATTTTGCCTACTTGTTTTCCCGCCCATTTTAATCTTTCGATAATTACAGGACGTAATTCAGGATTTTTCACCAAATCACTTTCCGTCCCTAAAGGAAGATAAGCGACTTTGACCTTCATGTCTTTCATTGCTTTTACACAATCTTCGATCATGGGCGCGATAGTTTCTCTTTTTGCAAAAGACTGCGCGTAAAATCCGGACATGGCTATCGAACTGATTCCGACATTCAATTCTTTGGATTTATCCAGAAACTTTTGTCTTTCGATTGGATCTCCTAATTTACTGTCAAAGGTTGGGCGGTTTCCTAAACCTCCCATATCCAGTTCTATTCCGTCAGCTTTTATTTCAGCTGCGAGAGCAAAAGAGCCTAATTTTTGTCTTTTTAAAATCATCCAGTCGCAAACCGCAACTTTATAGCGCTGTTTGTTATTTGATGACTGAGCCGTTGCACAACTATTGAAACTAGTGCACAAAACAGCAAAAAATAAAATAATAATATTTTTTTTTAAATAAATTGACTTCATATTTTTGTTTTTTACCATTAAGAAAGTTAAGCTTAATGAAACTTAATATCTTAATGGTTAAATTTAAATTCTTACTCTTCTTCAGCTTTTACAGCCGTTACTACTTTGTTCTCATCTCCGGGCCAGATTCCGTTTTTGATTTGAATCGTTTTTAGTTTGCTTGGATCAATTTTTACATATTTCAATTTTTCCCTTCTCCATGTGTAAACGATATGTACCATTCCGTCAGAACTCTGGATCATGGATGGATACGAATATTGACTAATTTTTGAATCTTCTAATACTAACGCTGCATCCCAGTGAATTCCGTCTTTAGAAACTGAAACATTCAATGGCGTTCTTGGACCTTTTGCTTCTGTTCCCGGAGGTAAGACATGATTGTAAGCTAACAAATGTCTTCCGTCTTTAAGCGTTACCGCATCTGTTCCTGAGTTATTATTTGGTAGACCAATTAATTCTATATCAGACCATGTTTTTCCGTTGTCTTTAGAAAAAGTACTAAAAATAGCTCTGTTTCTCGTTCTTCCAATAGCCTGTATACTTCCGTCTTTATGAAAAAGAATACTTGGCTGAATTGCATTTATCTTTTGTTTTCCTCGCGATAAAGTATCGCCCATTACCCATGTTTTTCCAAAATCAGGAGTAGATTCCATGCGAAGTCTCCAGCCGTCGCCTTCGATACTTGAAGGGCACAATAAAGTTCCGTTGCTTAATAAAACCGGTTTGTTTTTGATTGGTCCTAAGAAACCTTCCGGCATTTTTTTCGCCTCAGACCAGGTTTTTCCGTTATCAGATGAAGTTCTGATTACACCCCACCATTCAGATGGTTTTGGACCAATTTTATAGAAAAGCATTAAATCGCCACCCGGAATTTGATATAAAACAGGATTCCATGTTGGTAATCTCGGGCCTTCTTTCATCACGCCGTCAGCCACTTTAACGCCTTCGCTCCATTTATCGCTTCCTTTTGGTTTTATACTTACATAAATACAAACATCCGGATGTCTTTCGTGCGTTCCTCCAAACCAGGATGAAACTAAATCCCCATTTGAAGCTTCAACAATTGTAACAGCGTGGCAAGACGGATAAGGTGCTTTATCATATATAAATTCATCTACTAAAATTCCTTCTTTCCAGGTCTTATTTTGTAAAGTTGGTTTGCAACTTCCCAAAAGTAAAAGACCCAATAACACAAATGTTACTTTTATTATCTTCATTATTATTTTTTATTTTGAATTAAAATTTTTGCTTTTAAATGCATTCCTGATAATTTTTCGCACAAAATTATTTATTAAGTGTAAAAATGACACTAAAATTCTAAAGATCCATCCTGTACTGTCCCGAATTTTTTTTAAATGGGATACTTTTTGCGTTTTTTAACAATGGCAGACCAGACAATAGCAAAAGTCTTTGTCAAAATTTTAAACTTTGACAAAGATCTGAAGCAAGATTATATGCGCTTAAGTGCTGCTATTACTATTTTACATTTAAAACATAAGAACCAGAAGGCAATGTCAGAACAAGTTTATTGTTTTCTACTTTATAAGATACCGCAGTTTTATCTAAATTTTTATTGTCTAAAGTTACTGCTGAAACTTTCGTTGAAGGCAAATAAACTATTGCCGAAGTATTGGCAGGAATCGTAATATTCCATTGCAAATTATTTTTAGTTTTTTTCCAGTTACTCTTTATCGTTCCGTGAATCGATTCATAAGAAGCATTCACAAAGGTTAATCCGGTTTCGAAATCTGGTTTCATGATGATTTGTTTGAACCCCGGAGTTTCAGGATTGCTCTTGATTCCGGCAATATTCTCGTAATACCAAATCAGTAAATCGCCTAATAACATCACATGATTTTGAGAATTCATTTTAGGATCAGCAGTATTTCCATTCCACAATTCCCAGATTGTTGTTGCACCATTCTTTGCCATATAACCCCAACTTGGGTAAGTATCATTCGAAGCCAGTTTATAGCTCAAATCTGGTCTTCCGTACTCAGATAAGGTTCGCATTAAAAACTGAGTCCCAATAACTCCGGTACTAATATGACCATTATAGGTTACTTCGACTTCATGAACAATATTTTCAAATACTTTCGACTGAAGATTTTCAGGAACCATTCCAAAAGCTAATGGAAGCAAATTTGCTGTTACCGTATTGTTGGCATAATTGTTTTTAGAAGCATTGAAAAACTTCACATTAAAAGCCGTTTTCACTCTCTCAGAAAGTGAATCATAATATTGAATATCATCTGAATTATTTCCATTTATAGTAGCAAACTTTTTCATTTTTTGCAGTAAATGATAATAAAAAGCACTGGCAATTAATTCGCCATTGGTAGTTCTTGCTGAATCCTTCGAGTGAATTAATTCTAATGATTCCGGCGGAACGCACCAATCTCCATATTTATCTTTGGTCATTAAATCCTTAACCAAATAATTCTGTTCCATATACACCACCCATTTTTTCATCGACGGATAATGTTTTTCAATTACTTTTTTATCGCCAAATTGCTGGTACAGCATTTCAGCAACCGTAATATAAGTTCCGGGCCAGGTTACATTATCGCCATAATACCGCCAGAAAGCCGGTGCAACATCCGGAATTCCGCCATCTGCCGTTTGTGCATTTTTAATATCATCCAGCCATTTTGCGTATAAAGTTTGGTTATCGAATAAAAAACTTTCGCCATAAGCTCCGGTTGTTCTGTCGCCAAGCCAGGGCTGACGCTCGTTTCGCTGCGGACAATCGATTGGCATCCCTTTATAATTGCCACTTATTCCCCAATAGGCATTCTTGAAAATCTGATTCATCACAGCGTCTGAAGATTCAAAAGTTCCGGTCGTTTTAATATCGTCGTAAACTACTTTTCCAACAAAATTATCCAGCGTTGGTTTCGTCGGAAATCCTGAAACTTCGACAAATCTAAAACCGTGAAAAACAAAAGTTGGTTCCCAAATTTCTTCGCCTTCGCCTTTTAAAGTATAAACATCTGTTGTTCTGGCGTCACGTAAATTTTCGATATACAAAGAACCATCTGCTTGCAAGGATTCGGCAAATTTCAAAGTCACTTTGTCGCCACTTTTACCTTTTACCTTCAATTGCAGCCAACCTACCATATTCTGTCCCATATCCAAGATATAAGTTCCTTTAGGCGTTTGTTTGAACGAAATTGGTTTTACCTCACCCATAATTTTCATATTAGGTGTCATTTGCGCCTCATAAAAACCGCCCGGTTCCTGAACATATTCTGCCTGAAACCAATTTTTATCATCAAAATTGGTGGTGTTCCAATTTTTCAATTCCTTGCGGGCATCGTATTCCTCTCCATCATATTCATTATTAGATAAAATGGGTCCATTTGTGGTTACTTTCCAGGTATCATCCGTTCTGATTACTTCTTTTGTTCCATCTGTATATTCAACATACAATTGCAAAGCCATTTTTGGATAACCAAAAGTTTTGATTTTATACGGTTTAAAATCCTGACGCATCGTAAAAAAACGTCCATTTCCTAAAATCGTTCCTAACATATTTTTACCTTCTTTAAGTTGAGAAGTCACATCAAAAACATTATATTTTACATTCTTTGTATAATCCGTAGGAACAGGCGCCAAAACCTGATCACCAATTTTATTTCCGTTAATGTACAACTCATATAATCCCATTCCCATGATGTAGACTTTGGCACTTTTAACTTGTTTTTTTAAGTTGATTTCTTTTCGAAGATATCTTGCTGATAATTTAGAATATTGAGATATACTATCTCCTGCAGAAGCTTTTTCGTACCCAATCCAGCGTGTTGATTTCCAGTCAGCATAATTCATGATACCCATACTAAAATGAGCTTTATCTACTGATTGAATTTCACCTTTATTCGTCCAGAGAATCACTTTCCAAAAAGCATTTTGACGGTTTTCCAGTCGTTTTCCGTTATAAATAATATTGACAGATGCGTTGCTTTGTACTTTTCCAGTATCCCATAAATCACCTTTATTCGCGTTCAGATTCTCTAAAGTCGAAGACACAATAATCTGATATGCGGTCTGTTTTACATCACTAACATTCGCATTTATTTGCCAGCTCAATCGTGGCTGAACGACATCAATTCCTTCCGGATTGCTGAGCATTTCGCATTGCAAATTTGTAACGCCGATTTTGTTTTGGGCTTTCGCCGAAATTGAAATCAGGGTTAAAATGATGAATGTTGTATGTAAAAAAAACCTTTTCATAAGTTGTATTTTAGTATGTAATGCGTTGATTCTTTGCCTGCAGATTTTAACCGATCAAACAGATTATTGCGAATTTTATTTTATTTTCGATTTGGTTTGTCATTTAGATGAACGAGAAATCTCTGAGAGCAATGACACAAAATGAGAATAAAACCTGTGTCAATCTGCTTAATTCATTAAACCCGTTCGCCAATATTTATTCAGAAACCAATTTCTCCAACTTCTCAGAAACCGCAATTTCCTTCCCGTTTTTAAAGATCCTGAAACCTTTTCCTTTTTTATACTTTTCTCCTGTTTTATCCCAAAGAATCGTAACAATATTGCCATGATATAAAACATTATCCAGACAAAACCAATCCCATTTGTCTTGTGGAATCAACGGATTTACTTCAATTTTTTCATCTGCTCTTGGTCGTAAACCTACCAATCCTGTAATCATCAAATCATTAAAAGTCGAATGATTGTAATAACGGCTTCTTTCTTTGTCACCCATTAACCAATATCCAGTCGTTTCGTCCAGATATTCGCCCAAATAAGGTCTTCCGCGATAATATTGCGATTCTACATACAGATTCATTTGTTTGAAATAATCCGGCTTGGCAACAAAATTCTGATCGTAATTATTCAAGACATTCGCCAATGCTGTTAAAGTCTGAGAACTCGCAAAAGGCCAGATCGCACCATCCCATTCACAAGTTCCTGTTCCGTGTGATCTAAAACGCGGACTTCTTCTCTCCGCGGTTGTTAATCCAAACGGTGCCGAAAATCCTTTTTCGTCCTTAATTTGTTCCCAAGCTTTTTCAAATCCTTTGTCTTTCTGTGGCAGATTAAAATACCACGGAATAAACCCAATCGCTTCTCTAACCTGTGCCAAAGTATCTTTTTCTGTAAACGTTTCGAAGAATTCACTTTTAGCATTCCACAGTTTTGTTTCTACCAATTTTTGTAATGTATCGGCTTTTGCCTCAAAATAATTCTCTTGTTTAGTGTCTCCTTTCAGCTTGGCTATTTTAGCCAAAGCTGCAGCATTTCCAAACATATAACTGTTGATCGTTGGGCGTGAATTTCTAAATTTTCTGGCTCCGCTCAATGATTCTTCCATACCGTCCTTAACATCAAACTGCCAGAACAAACCGTCTTTACGTTTTCTATCACCTTCCCAAGCGGCATATTCGGCAACCAGATCAGGATACATATCCAATAAAAATTTATCATCTTTATTCACTAAATAGCGATTGTACAAAGCATCCGCCGTCCAACTGCTAAAAGTTCTGAGTTTTTTCATGGGTTTACCATCATTTCCCCTAAACCATAAATGTACATCCTGCTCCAAATATTCCGGATTGTGTAACCATCTGAATTCGTTAATGTGATGCCCCAAAGCACAACTAATCATATTGTATTTATCAGCATACGAACGATCTACCAAAAATTCTGTAATCGCATATCCCTGAGGTGTTTTCTTGATGTGTTTTCGTGCACTCCACCATCTAAAATAATAAATCTCCTCAAAATTTTGCTGCGGACACTCAAACAACGGGATATTTTTCTCCATCCAACCCCAGGCACTGTTATTCGGAATCGCAAATTTTAAATTCTCATCTTCCATTGTATTGAAATAATCAACGTAATGTTTGAAATTTGCGGGATTCAAAACCACCGAAGTTCCTTTTTGAGACTGATTTACGCCTGATTTACAACCTATATTTAAGGCTGAAATCAAGATTAGGAAAGCTATTATTTTGTATTTGAAATGGTGTAACATATTCTAATTATTATTTAAAAACTTATTCTTTGGGTGTGTTTCGCTGCGGCGAATCGGGCTGTTTGTTCTTCACACAACTAATGCCTATTCCCATTGTTTTGTCATTTCGACCGGAGGGAGAAATCACACTACAAACTACACTATCAATCTATACCTAACAGGTTTTAAAAACCTGTTAGGATAATTCTAATTCCCGTAAAAGGTATACGTCTGTCCTGCTTTTGTCTGAACATCATATATATTATATTTTGGTAAAACCACTTTCTTCAAATTCGCCTGATCTGATATAATTGGTTTCTTTACTTCGACATCATAAAATAATTGATTAGGATTTTTTCCCTTTGCTTTTTTAATAGAAATTCCTTTATCTGCTTTTAGTATATTTTCTAATTTCAATCTGCAGTTCCCTCCTAGTTTTGAGTAAATTTTTAAAGTCGAAATTTTATTGTTTTTCCAACTCATATCGATTACAAAACCGCCTCTGGTCACCAGACCTTTTATACTACCGTCTTTCCAGACACTTGGTAAAGCCGGTAATAAGAGGATCGCATCTTCCTGACTTTGCATTAGCATTTCGGCAATTCCGGCTGTGCATCCAAAATTTCCATCAATTTGAAACGGTTGGTGCGCATCTAACATATTCGGATACGTTCCGCCGCCTTTTCTTTGTTCTGCCGTAACCAGATGCAATTGATCCTGTAATAGTTTATAAGCATGATCTCCGTCTAACAATCTTGCCCATAAATTGACTTTCCATCCCATTGACCAACCTGTAGATTCGTCTCCTCTGTAATTCAGTGAATTCTTTGCAGCTTCAAACAGTTCCGGTGTTTCAATTGGCGAAATCTGATTGCTTGGAAACAAACCGTACAAATGCGAAACGTGCCTGTGTTTGTCCTCCGGATTGTCCCAATCTTCCTGCCATTCTTGTAACTGACTGTGCTTTCCTACTTTCATTGGAGGCATTTTAGCCAAAGCTTCACTTACTTTTTTGGCGTAAGCTTCATCTGGAGCAACCAATTTTGAAGCTTCGATAACGTGCGTAAACAAATCAAAAATCAACTGATTGTCCATCGTGGTTCCCGATGCAATTGTTGCTTTTCCTGTTCCGCCAGCATGCGTGTTTTCAGGAGAACTTGAAGGAACAACCACCAGATAACCTGTATTGGGATCAATAATCATGAAATCTAAAAAGAAATCTGCTGCGCCTTTTATTGTCGGATAAATCTCCTTTAAATAATTTTTATCTCCTGTGTATAAATATCTTTCCCATAAATCCTGACTTACCCATGCACCACCTGTTGGCCACATTCCGGATGCAGCATAATCAACCGGAGCAGTTACACGCCAAATATCAGTATTATGATGCAAAACCCAACCCTTTGCATTGTACATTATTTTTGCTGTTTCGGCTCCTGTCACGCTTAACTCTTTTGCCATTTGAATAAACGGTTCATGCATTTCTGAAAGGTTCGTTACTTCTGCCGGCCAGTAATTCATCTCAGCATTTATGTTTGTGGTGTACTTACTGTCCCATGGAGGCGTTACCATATCGTTCCAAATCCCTTGTAAATTAGCTGGCTGACCGCCAGGTTGTGAACTCGAAATCAAAAGATAACGACCAAACTGAAAATATAAACTCGCCAATTGCGGATCAAATTGTTTTGAGAAATCCCTGATTCTTTCGTTTGTTGGTTTCTTCGCCGCTTCGTTTGTTCCTAAATCGAAAGAAACTCTATTGAAGAATTTCTGATAATAGGAAACATGATCTTTTTTAATAGTGGCAAAATCTTTTACTTCGGCTTTAGCCAAATAGTCTTTGCTTTTCGCAATTTCATCACCGCTGATATCCTGATAATTTTTAAAATTTGTTGCAATCGAAATATAAAGCGTCACTTCATCTGCTTTGTTGATACTAATGATTCCGTTGCTGGCTGAAACTTCTCCGCCTTTATTTTTGGCAATTAAACGTCCCTGAAATTTCACTTTCCCTTTTACACCTTCGAAATTGCTTCCAATTCCGGATAATAAAATTTGATCGCCTTCTGTTCCCGAAACCGTTTTATCAAGCGGACTGTTCATAAAAACATTCGCTGTAATCTGACCCGGCTGACTTGCCAAAAGTTTCACCACAATTACCTGATCAGAAAATGAGGTTAGAATTTCTCTGGTAAATTCAACGCCATTCACCGTGTATTTTACTTTTGCAGTAGCATTTGCAATATCTAAATCTCTGTAGTAATTCGAATATTTTTGATGTCCCGGAAACGAAATATAAACGCTCCCAAAAGTTTGATAAGGCATTCCGTCATTGGTTTGCGACATAATATCCTGAGTAGCTAATTCCTGCGCTTCATCAAATTTTCCGTCAAAAATTAACTGTCTTACAATTGGTAAAGCTTTTAATGATTTCGAATGGGCGTTGCTGTTTGGAGAACCCGCCCAAATCGTTTCTTCGTTCAATTGTAAACGTTCAACCGCAGGATCGCCGAAGACCATTGCCCCTAAACGACCATTACCCAAAGGCAAAGCTTCGTTCCAGATTGCAGCAGGTTTATCGTACCAAAGTTTTAGGTCGCTGTTGTTTTGCGCTGTTGCAGCAAACGAAAAAATTCCAACACAAATCGAGGTAATTTTATTTCTTAACTTCATATAAATTTTTTTTTTCGCCACGAATTACACTAATTCACACTATCATTATTAGCCACAGATTAAAAGGATTATTTGGATTTATTATTTAAAGAATCGCGTAAATCTTTTTTAATCTGTGTCAAAAATTTTAATTCGTGTTAATTCGTGAAATTCGTGGCAACTTTCTTTTATTTCTTAACCTCGTAAATTTTATTATTCTTCTCCCCAAACATCTCATACAATTTGTTGATGTCTTTTAAAGCATTGGCTGGAAATTTTTCGCCTTTATCTCCAAAAACAAACATTTTTTCTTTGGGTTCAATTACACAAGTCGATTCGTCGATTTCGCCTTTTTCATTTTTTACCTTATTCAAATCCAATCCTAAATATTTTGCCATAAACGGATACAAAGCCATACGTTTTGAAACTCCAAAATCATGTCCTTCTTTAGCAAAATGAGCATTTTCTACAAGATCTTTCTTTCCGTATAATTCGTACGTTCGCTGAATAAAAGGAAATTCAAGTTCCGGAACTGCCAATGTCCAGTCTTTTCCGTCAGAAACTATTAATTGTGGTTTTGGTGCCATCATTGCAGAGATTTCGGCATTATTGGTTCCGTTTCCACAAAGGTGAATACCACGACCACTTTCGCACGGACAACCGCCAGAAAAGTGCGAAGAAACCATCACCACCGGAGCCGAAACTGTAATTCGATCGTCTAAAGCTGCCAAAAACATGGTATGCGAACCTCCACCAGAACCTCCGGTCACGCCAACTCTTGACATATCAGCATTTTTTGTTGTTGCCAAATAATCCAATAATCTGATTCCGCTTAAAACCTGAACGGTTGAAGCGATACTGTTTCTATGTGTTTCTTCGGGAAATTGAAGCAATGATTCTCCCCAGGCAAACAAATCATAACTCACTACAATGGCACCCATTTTTGCCATAATTGCACAACGATATTGTTCGTCTTTTCGATACCTTCCGTCACCAAAATGTCCGTCAGGCGTTAAGATAATCGGAGCTTTTTTATTGAAAGGATAAGGTCTGTAAATCGAGCCTGTAACGTAAACACCCGGTAGGATTTCTAAACCAATATTTTCGATACTATAATCTTTATAAATTCTTTTTGGAGTCAGAATAGGTTTTGATTTTGGCATCGGTGGTGCTTTATCCAAACCAAAAGACGTTATCATACACGCTTTTATTTCTTTTTTACGTGCTTCCCATTCAGTTACATTCGAATATAAAGTCGTTAAATAGGCCAGACGTTCTTTTCCTTTATCAACCGATACTTTGTGATTTTCATATTTTCTAATGATGTAAGTTCCATCCGGTTGTTTGAAGTACATCAATTCAAAAGGAGCCAGAATATTGGTGAGTGAAATTGCCAGATTTCCCGGTTCGATTCTCCAATCGGCATAGTCCAGTTCTTTTCCTTTTAGTAAACCTCGGTCGTCGTTTATCGTAACGTGAAAAGCTGTTTCGATTTTTTTTAATGTTTCTGAAACGGGTTTTCTAAAGTTCTCATCAGATGTTATTTGTGCATTTGAAATTGTCAATGCAAAAATTGAAACTAATATATAAATATGTTTTATTTTCATGGTTGTATTGTGTATTAACTAACATAGATTTGAACATGGATACCACGGATTTACTTCGTAAAAACGCAGATAAAAACTTTTTTTTTTATTCAGCTTGCCATATTTAAAAATTAAAAAATCGGTTTTTATCCGCGTCTTCGCTTTAGCGAATGCGTTTCATCCGTGTGCCATTTATATTTTGTATTCTATTGTATATTTTCCTGATCCAAAATTTAAATTCTTTGTCAATTTTCCATTTACTTTTATTTCTGAATTTTTATCAACCGGCAATTTTACTGTTGCCGAAGTATTGACAGGAATTTCAATTTTCAAAATCAACTTCCCGTCTTTTTTCTCCCATGCTGATGTAATAATTCCGTAAATAGATTGGTACGTTGCTTTTACAAAAGTCATATCGCCTACAATTTCAGGCTGAATATAGAAATGTTTGAAACCCGGTTTTTCCGGATCAGCAACAATTCCTGCTAAACTCTGATAGAACCATTCTTCAATTTGTCCCAGCATAAAATGATTCCATGAATTTCCTTTTCTTGGGTCCCATTGCTCGGTTAAAGTGGTTAAACCAAATTTTATCTGAAAACCGTAACCTGGTGCATCATAATGATTGTTCATTTTGTACATCATTTCATTTTCGCCATTTTGTGCCAAAGCCTGAAACAAATAACGGTTTCCAACATCTCCTGTTGTCAATCGGTCGCCTTTTGCTTTTATATCACTTAATAAATTCTGCATTACAGCAGCTTTATATTGCGGTTCTACGATATCCATGTAAACGGGAACGGCATTACTAAACTGACTGTTTGTTCCGTATTGTTTGGTTTCAACATTGAAAAATTCCTTGTTGAAAGCATTTTTTATATCAGAAGTCAGTGTTTCGTATGTAGCGATATCATCTGTTTTATTCAATAATTTCGCTGCTTTTGCTACCAAACTTGCTCCATAGAAAAAATGAGAAGTTGCAGAAAGGGCAATAGGACTATTTTTAGAATACCCCGCAGCATGAGTTCCGTAATCGTACCAATCGCCTAAACCGTGCGAAACAATATGATTGGTTGCTTTTGTCCCTAAATAATCGACATATTTTTTCATTACAGGATAATATTTCTCAATTAGCGAAGCATCACCGTAATATTGGTAATACATCCACGGCAGAATTACTCCCGTTACACCCCATTCCGGAGAATCAGTAAAATCGCCACCAAAAACAACATATTCAGGAACAATACTTGGAATTAAACCATTTTCTCTTTGCGAATCTGAGATGTTTTGCATCATTGCCGGAATATAACTTTCAAGATTATAATTGAACATTAATCCCGGTCCGTTTAAATGAATTTCTTCTAACCAACCCAATTTCTCTCGTTGCGGACAATCAGTAAAAACACTTTGAAAATTACTTTTTATGGAGTTGTTTATCAATTCATGTGTTTTATTAAAAATGGCATTCGAAGATTCAAAAGTTCCTGCTTCTCCTGCCGAATTATAAATAAAATTCGATTTTAAATCTAGTAATGTCGGTAGATTTTGATCTTTGGTCTTTTTATAATTGATATTCTCAATTTGCACATATTGAAAACCGTAATAGCTGAATTTTGGCTGCCATTCTTCTATTCCTCCACCCTTTAAAGTATAGTCATAATAATAAGGTTTTCCGGATCTTCCCTGTCCTACAGTTCCATCATCATTTAAGCTTTCGCCTACCCAAACACGAACGGTTTGACCTTTCTTTCCTTTTACTTTAATAGTGGTAAATCCTGAAAGATTTTGCCCCATGTTAAAAACATAAAAATTAGGTTTCAATTCTTTTGCAGATGCAACATCATATTGTTTCTGAATTGTAATTGGCGGTGCTGTTTGTGCTCTTAAAATTCCTTTTGGTGCTTCCTGAACAACTACTTTCTTCCAACTAGAATCATTGTATCCGGTTTCGTTCCAGCCTTTTTGTTCTAAATTGGCATTATAATCTTCTCCCCCAAAAATACTATTGTACGTTATTGGGCTTTTGCTGTATTTCCAGCTTTCATCAGATTTAATAATGTCTTCGGTACCG
This sequence comes from Flavobacterium sp. NPDC079362, assembly GCF_050267765.1. Taxonomy (NCBI): domain Bacteria; kingdom Pseudomonadati; phylum Bacteroidota; class Flavobacteriia; order Flavobacteriales; family Flavobacteriaceae; genus Flavobacterium; species Flavobacterium sp. NPDC079362. Next base: position 147,012 of record NZ_JBNNFM010000004.1, read on the forward strand.
TCTTTGTAAACCACTTTCATTTTCAAAAATAAAGTTGGCGGACCAAAACTTACAAAAAACTTGGTATATCGTTCAGCAAGTGTATTGTACATTCCATTTCCCAGAAGAACACCAATTACATTTTCGCCATTTTTTAGTTCTTTAGCGTTTAACTCATAGGTATTATAATTAACCGTTTTGTCGTAATCTGTCCATAAAGGAGCAAACTCACTATTGCCTATTTTCTTTCCGTTAATCGTTAATTCATAATGTCCAAGACCGGAAATATACACTACCGCTTCCTTAATTTCTTTAGCAACTGTAAATGGTTTTCGAAGCATAATACTTCTGCGCGACAAAGAATCTGAAGCATTAATTATAGCATCTTTTTTTTGTCTGTTAAACGTGGCCGTATGAAAATTTCTTCCTTCCGGTAAATGGCTGTTGGCCTTTGTAATGGCTCCAATCCAGGTTGGATTTAATATTTCGTCTAAAGGGGCAATTCTGAAAGATGCGGTTGAACTCCATTTAGAAATTTTGCCTGCCTGATTCCATACTTTAACCTTCCAAAAATATTTGGTTTCAGCTTTTAAAGGGCTTCCACCATAAACTATCTGTAAATTTTTATTAGAATTTACTCTTCCACTATTCCAGATATCTCCTTGGTTATTTTTTAGTTTTTCTTCTGATGAAGCAACCAAAATTTGATAGCCTATTTGTGATGCATCGGATTCTTTTGAAACCAACTGCCAGCTTAATCGTGGCTGATTTTGAACCACCGCTACTGGATTCTGAGCCATTTCTGTTGTTAGATGTACTGGCAAAATTTGCCCTTTAGAAACCAGGTTTACTAAAAGACAAATTGCTACTATTATATTTTTGAAATTCTTCATTTTTTATTGTTGAGATTTTTGAACGCAGATGACACGGATTTACTTCGTAAAGACGCAGATAAAAACGGATTTTTTTATTTGCTTTCTTGTCTTCTCTTTAGCGAGTCTGTTTTATCAGAATTCTTTTTTTGCCACGAATTATACCAATTTCCCGAATTTTTTTAAATTCTTCATTTTTTATTGTTGAGATTTTTGAACGCGGATGACACGGATTTACTTCGTAAAGACGTAGATAAAAACGGATTTTTTTATTTGCTTTATTGTCTTCTCTTTAGCGAGTCTGTTTTATCAGAATTCTTTTTTTGCCACGAATTATACCAATTTCCCGAATTTTTTTAAATTCTTCATTTTTTATTGTTGAGATTTTTGAACGCGGATAACACGGATTTACTTCGTAAAGACGCAGATAAAAACGGATTTTTTTATTGTACTGTTTAGATGAAAAATCTGCGTCTATCTGCGTCTTCGCTTTAGCGAATCCGTTTCATCCGCGTTCTGTTTTCTATAACTTTTTTGTAATCAGCGATTGGATATTAAATACCGCTTCCGGGATTAATTTTCCGGTTTGCGGCAGATCATCATAATCGTCTGTGTCCGGTGCTGTATCAGGATTTGGTGTATATCTCTGTTCACCTGTTCGAAACATAATTCGTTCAAAACCTTCTACCGGAGCGTAAAAAATCCTCGTTGATTCTTTCTCGTTATTTACTTTTATAGTGTATGAACGTGTTTTGACATTCAGCTTTAATGTTACTTTATATTCTTTACCTGCTTCGTATTTTGCAATGGTATTCGAGCGGGCTCCGTTTTTTGTTTTTAATTGTCCATCTGAATCAAAAGTCAGTCTTACAGCCGGTAATCCTTGCTTGTTTTGAAATTCAATCTGTAATAAACCGTGATTGTTTTGTTCTGGTTTAACGGTAAAAGTTGCTTCCATTTTTTCGGCAAACGGAACAACGCGTTCTGCACGGGAATAATCAAAATAATCCTGATCTTTTAAAGTCAGCCATTTTTTACCGTCTGCTTTCTTCTCTATTTTGGTTGAAGCCCAGGATAAATCGTAGGTATTCCACAGTTTTAATTCTTGTCCGTCAGGAAGTTCATTAAAAATATCATTTACGTCTTCGGTAACTTTAGCCACAACCGGAACCGGAATCGAAGCTACCCAAATATCTTCTTTATTGACACTATAACTTACCCACAATTTTCCGTCAGGCGGAGTTCCGTCGCCTTCAGAAATTCCTCTTACATATTGCGGGCCGGCAGATTTGTAATTTCCACCGTAGCGCATCGGGCTTATTTCGCCGTGAACCAATAATAAATCTTTATAATTTAATCCATCATCGCTGGTTGAAATCGCTAAGGGCCAACGGTATTCTGATGGATTATAAACGGTTGCATAACGGTTATCTGATGTTTTTTGTCCCCAGATTTTCGCGTTGCTGTTTACAAAACCAGGAGCGCGAACGGGCATATATTCCCATGATTTCCCACCATCTTTACTGATTGAAGTTAAAGCATGTTTCCATAAACCTACTACGTCTCCGTTTGGCAAATGATAAGAACTTAAAGCTTTATAAGGTTTTTTTAACGGAATTAATTCGTCATCACGATCCGCTTCTTCAACCCATTGCTGCAGTATTAAAGGATCTGAAAGAATTTCTTCGCAGGCTTTTCTAAGTCCTTTGTCTTTTGCCTGTGTGTAAAATGGAAAAGCTGATTTTGATTTATCCCATGATTTATTGTATCTGATAAAATAAATTTCACCAAAACTTCCGTCTTTTTTGATTTCACGAATGACACGTCCAATTCCTTTTCCATCATTCGGATCGTCTTTTTCATCCATTGCAATTCCGTAATAGGCAAGAGCAAAAAGTCGTTTGTCTTTGGAGGTATAAAAACCCATTCTTTGATGCATAATCGCATCCAGATTTTTGGCAACACCTTCTACTCCTTCTTTTTTCCATCCATCCGGAATATGATAAATAGGAAAAATAACTCTTGGCATTTTCCACGTCACACCATCTTTTGAAGTCATGATCACGGTCTGGCTTGGCGGAATATGTTCTCCTGCAGGATCACTGAGGTACTGAAGATAAAAGGTATTATTCCAATACGCCATTGTTGGCTGGTGATTGTAGGTCCAGCCAAAACCATCTGCTTTTTCAGGATGTTCACGGCTGGCACGCATAATTTGCGTGGCGTGAACTCCAACAGCCGGACTTAATTGACCGTGATGATAATCGATATTTGAAAGTGTTTTACCCACATAACGCACAGTATCATTCTGTGCATTTACAGCGGCACAAATCAATAGAATTGTGGCTGTACTTAATATATTGGTTTTTATGTTTTGGAAAGTAATCATTGTTTATATTTTTTATTTCACGCAGATTTTACAGATTTTAGCTGATTCTTGCAGATCATTTTTTAACCTGCTTTTATTTTATTTAATGAGATTGAAAATTAAAAATATGCCTGATCTGCCTTAATCCATTTAAATCTGCATGAAATTTATTTTCTAACTATTTCTTTTCAACTAGTCCTTTTAAAACTTCTTTAGAAATTGTGGTAATCGTTCCGTGTTTGTGCCCTTCCGGAAGACTTATTTTTGATGATACATTTTCAAAATGAACAAAATCTAAAGTACTTAATGCTTTATAATTTTTTGAGCCATAATTATCATAATACAACAGCCAATTTTTACCTACTTTAACTACGGTTGGACCTTCTGATAAATATTCTGTCAGGGGTTCTGATCTTTTACTGAATGGTCCTAAAGGTGATTTTCCAAATGCTACTTCAATTTTACGCATTGATCTTGTATTGTCTTTTAAAACCAAAACATAATCTTTCTTTCCTTTCTTTACAATCACACAATCGATGACGCTAAAACCCGGATCGTAATATAATTTGGCCTCTGAAAAAGCTTTAAAATCTTTTGTCGTTACATAATACATTCGGTGATTATTTTTCTCTTCTTCTATTCCTTTTTCAAATCGAAACGGAATTGTTGATGCCCAAATAATGATGTATTCTTTTTTGACATCGTCATAGAAAATTTCCGGTGCCCAAACGTTTACTACTTCCGGCTCGTTTTTCATCACGGGAATATATTCCTGTTTTGACCAATGAATCAAGTCTTTAGAACTGGCGTATCCAAAACCGTTTCCGCCTTTCCAGTCTGTTGTCCAAACCATGTGGTACGTATTGTCTCCGCCTCTTACTATCGAAGGGTCGCGCATTATTTTGCTGGCTCCAATTTCGGGTTTCAAAAATGATCCTTCAAGACCTTTCCAGTTGTAACCGTCTTCACTATAGGCCAAATACAAACCTGCTGTTGCCGGTTCTCTAAACGATGTAAAAAGATAAATGTCTTTCTTTTTCTGTGAATAACTTATCGCAAAAACAAAAAGGGTTATGATGAAGGCTATTTTTTTCATGTTGTATCTCGTTTAAACTTTGTCAAAGTTCGAACTTTGACAAAATTGACTCTCCAATTTTTATTCTGTAATGGCTTTTTTATCCAGATCTTTTCCTTTTTTTACAATTGTATTTACATTATTAAACACATTATTTTTCAGGAAAATATTTTTTGTTTCTTTTCCGTTTGCTTCAATGAAAACATCCGTTGCATTAAACGGAAAATTATTATTGATCATCATACTAGATACATTATCTAACTTAATTACCGGAACTCCTTTTATTGGTGTTGATGAACCTACATTGTCTAAAATGATATTTTTAGAATCGGATATTTTAAAAGAAGAACCAATTGAAGCATTTACTTTTACATCATGAAATTCAACATCTGTTGCTGTGCTTACTGTAAAACCTTCTTTTCCGTCCATATTAATATTAGAAAAGGTGATATTTTGAATTGGCATTTCGGTAATTCCTAAAATTTGTCCGGCTTTGTTTACGTTCGAACCCGTAATATTACTCATGTGAATATTTCTGAAAATAGGGGTTTTCTCAGTTACGGGTTCTACTTTGGTATCTTTATCATAGAAAAGACTCAACACAATGGCTTCTTCCTTGATGTTTTTCATGACAATATTATCAACACGAATATCTTCTACAACACCACCACGACCACGAGCGGCTTTGATACGGATTCCTCGATCTGTTCCGTCAAAAACACAATTCGAAATCGTTACTTTTTTAATTCCGCCGGACATTTCGCTTCCAATAACAACACCACCGTGACCACTTAACATCGTACAATTGGTAATCGTAACATTCTCCGTTGGTCTGTTGTATTTACGACCATCTTCGTCTCTTCCTGATTTGATCGTAATACAATCGTCCCCAACGCTGATATGACAATTCGAAATGTGAACGTTTTTACAAGACGAAGGATTGATTCCGTCTGTATTTGGAGAATGTGGGTTAAAAATTGAAATCCCTGTAACGGTCACATTATCACAAAACTCTGGGTTTATAGTCCAAAAAGGAGAATTTTGAAATGTAACGCCTTCAATTAAAATATTTTTGCAATTATAGGCCTGAAAGAAAGAAGGTCTGAAAAACTTTTTGTCGATCGTTCTTTTATAATAATCAGAATAAACAATTCCTTTGTTTTGTTCTTCCCACATTTTCTGGTATTTCGTTAACGGAATTGGTCCTTTAGCCGTTTCAATTCGGTACACCTCATTCCACCACGCTTTACCTTGTCCGTCGATTACACCTCTTCCTTTAATGGTGATATTCTCTACATCTTTCGCATAAAATAATGGAGAAAAAGACTGCATTACAATTCCTTCGTAACGCATTTCTACATAAGGTAAAAAATCATCAAAATTGTCTGAGAATTTCAAAAGTGCTCCTGAATCTAAATGAATGGTAATATTGCTTTTTAATTTTAAAGCTCCTGTCAAATATTCTCCGGCAGGAAAAAAGATGGTTCCACCGCCATTTTTAGATGCTTTTTCGATAGCATTCTGAATGGCTTCTGTACATTTTACTCCTTTGTTATTTCCTCCTTCGTTTAGGATGTTTAACCAGCCGTCATTTGCGAAAGTGGTGTTAAGTCCGGTAATGAAGAAGAGTATTATTAGTATATTTTTCATTGTTTATGTTTTTTGGTTTCACACAGATTTTGCTGATTTTGGCAGATCTATAATTAAAAATCTTTGGGAGCTGCTTAAATCTTTTTTAAATCTGAGTGCAATATTTTTTCTCGCAGATTGAGCAGATCCCTCGTCCCTCGGGAGACAAGATCGTGGTTATTACTTAATGGTCAACCTTTGTCGAATTTCGTGTGTGATCCCTCGTTCCTCGGTATGACAAGATTGTGGTTACTTTGATCTTAAAATAAGCACCCAGTCATTACCATCTTTTTTATCTCCCAATGGCTGAAATTCCTGGATTCCTTTATTTTCTACGATTCCAATTTTTGTTTCTTTTCCATTTCTTGGATTGTACCAGCTTGCAGTTACTTTATCTCCGGTAATCTTTGCCATGTTAAGCGCAATTTTTCTACCGGTGTATGTGTAAATCAGTGCATAATTATTTGCTCTTGTTGCAATTAGATAATCATATTTTTCTCCTTGATTGGCAATTAATGATTGATCCGGAACTCTTTCTAAATACGGAAAACCTAACATTAATTTCTTAATGTATATCATTTGTTTTGCTCCGCGCGCATTAACCGCAGATGTCCATAATTCTTTATTTCCGTAAGCTGGTTTATCGCCTTTTCTGAACATTTGCATTACGGCATTGTGTCCGTAAGTATATCCTGCAGCTCCTGCAAAAACTGACCAATAACCGTAACGTCTTACATCATTATCTGTCCATTTTGGTTGTAGCGTATCGTGTAAACCATGTGGAATTCCTTCATAAGACGGTTCTCCATCAAGTGTTGGTTTTATGGGTTTTAGGGTTAAATCTCTTTGAACGAATTTATAATTGTCTTCTTTGAAACTATTTGGTAAAGTATCCTGATCGTAACGACGATGTCCTGACTGAAACATGTTGAAATCTAACCATTTTGCATTATGGTAATTTTCAGATGAATCTGTTCTTCCAAAAGGATGAAATGTTACTAACTGATCCGGATTATTGGTTTTTAAAGTACTCCCGATCGCATTCCAAATGTCCATAAATTCGTTTCCGTGCGTATCACCTCCGTTTAACCAGATAATATTGGTTCTGTTTTTATATCGATTGGCTAAAAACTTCGCATATTCTGTAGCTTGTTCTTTGCTTACTTTATTTCCTTTTGCAACGTTTGTTCCCCAAACCGGAACCATGGCAACATAAATGCCATTTTTCTGAGCTACCTCTAAAGTATAATCAACATGATCCCAATAATCATATTCCTGTGGATTTTTGAAGTTATTTCCGGCAGTAATCAAAGGCTTAGAAACGTCTTCGTTAATCAAAGCCATATCGCCGTAAACATTTGTCACATTGAGAGTATGCAAAACCATTACCTGAACTACATTAAATCCTTTCTCTTTTCTGTCTTTAAAGTACTTATCTACTCCCGCTCTGTCTAATTTTCCAAAAGTTAACCAACCTGTATCTCCTAACCAGAAAAATGGTTTTTCATCTCCGGTTACAAAATAATGTTGATTCTTAGATACTTTAAGCTGCGGCAGATTTTGAGATTGAGAATGTCCGATTTGTGCTGTCAACAAAAAGAATATACTTAGGGCGTATAAATATTTAATTTTCAGATTCATTTTGGTTTGTTTTTGAATTGTGTTGTTATTTTTTTGCCACAGATTTCACTGATTTAATGGATTTTCCAAGCTTTGTCTTTAAATTCTCTCGCAGATTTATTTTTAATTTTTAATCTTTTTAATATGCAAAATCTGTGGCTATCTCTTCTTCACTATAAGAAGTACTTTTTCTTTGATTTCGGCTTGTGGAATTGTTACTTGTTTTCCTCCGTTTATATTTGCTTTTTTAATGAAAGTTCCCTTTGTAGCATTAATTTCATATACTTCGAAAGTACCTTTGTAACCTGACAAATCAATTGAAATATCTTGTGGATTCTTCGCATAAAAAAGATAACTTTTTCCCTTATTTTCTAATGTCCATAGCTTGTCTGAAAACGTATTTCCTTGTACTAATTTCATTTCGCTTAAAGCGGAATAAAATGCAGGCATTTCTATTTTTGGAATATTAGGTAAAGAAGCTCCTCCCATCAATGCCGGCCATCCAAATTTTGAAGATCCATCTGTTGAATACAAAATTACTTTTTCAGGATATTTTTCGCGATATTCACGAACGGCGCGATAGACCTGATCGTCTGTTTCTTTTCCGGTTTTTAATTTTCTGGCGTGTTGTCTTGGTGCTAAATTCAGACCTCCTTGCGGTGCATAAGCTGTTCCGTCTTCTTTATAATACCAATAACGAATATCAATTGCATCTACTGTTTTTACTCTTTTGGCATCAATCAAAATTGCATCCTGAACATCTTTTGTAGCGCTTAAACCAATGATTGCTTTTTTACCTGTTTCGTCTTTCCATTTTTGAACTTCATCTAACCAAAATTGCATAAAATGAAGTGGTCCTGTAAATTCTGCACTTGTCAGCTGAATTACGTTGCTGTTTTCTTGAAAATTCTCCAACGATTTTCTGATGAACCCCTCGTGCAATTTTCTTCTAACAGGATTTGTAACATCATAAAACTGTTCTGCCATAAAAATACGTTTGTCTCCTGCGTAAGGCGGCGGTTCCGGAAAACCTGTATTGTTTATGTTGTTTGCTGAACGCCATGGTGAACTTGACCAATGTGCTCCGGCTTCTATAATATTATGCTGAAAATATTGTTGGTTGACTAACAATTGTCCTTTCGCCTCTGCTAAATCAGCAAAAAGTGCGAGACGATCCCAATACCAACTATTAAATTTTGTCAGATCGTATTTGCTCAATTGATCCCAGGCTAAATCTTGTCCGCTTCGTGCAAATGGCTGCTCATAAAATGGTGGCCAAACATCAGCATCAAAACGGCGAACGCGTTCGTGATCGTCCATTCTTCTTTCGTACCATAAACCATAATTATGTTCTAAGGCGACCATATTATTAGCACTTAAATAACCTACAACTTCGTTGATATTATCTGTAAATCCTGTACCAGTTCTACCGGGAACAAATCTTGTAATATCCGGTAATGACTTAGAAATATCACTATCTCTCAGGCTTCCTCGCCACCATGGCACGCTTAATCTATTTCCGGCAATTACTTTGTTGTCATAAGTAAGCCAGCCGTTTTTTGTAACTACTTTATTATCTGAAGTACTATTTTGTACCGAATTTATTTTTAAATCATTTGCATTTTTAAGTCCTGAATTGTTGATGTCAATTGGATTCGATTTTGAAACTTCTGCAATCCATTCTACTAAATTTTCTTTTGGAGCTACTGAATTTTTAGTCAATTCCTGCGCCACTTCTACTGTAGGACTTGATGAGGGTTCTGAACCTAAATCATAAATGTGAGGATTTACAGGAAGTTTTTCCAATCTGTTTTCTAATTGTGCATAGAATAAACTTCTTGGCGAAATATGATTGTTTACATCTTTCCAGTGACCGTCGCCAGCCATGATTCCGCCCCAGACTCCAAAAGCCCAGTTTTGTACTGTTGGCGGATTATAACATTCTATTTTAGATGCCGAAGTTTCCCAAATAACACTATTGGCAGCCGTCCATCCCGCTCCTCTGCCGTTTTGTTCTCTGTTGTTGTAACTTAAAGCGTGACCGTCTACATAAGAAACATCAAATAATACGCCTGTCGCCCAACTACCAATTGCTCCGCTATTATTGAAGGGCATAAACGATTCACACTGAATAAACACATTTGGACCTGTTGTTCCAAATCCGCCTACTGCAAAATCGTGGTAACCATTTTCTGAGTAACAACGCTGAAACAAAGTTTGTTGGCCTTCTGTATAAAAAGTATGTCGTCTAAAACCTGCGATTTCAGAAATGGGTTCCGTTGCAATACAATCTTCAACTGTAATTTGCTGTGCCGATTTTAATAACGAAACTGCACCTCCCGCAAAATGCTTGAAATTAACTTGTCTTACCCAGGCATTTCTTGTGTTTTCGATGCTAATTCCGAACCATCTGTGTTCTTCGTCTTTTGGATTTGACTGATCATAAGTCGATTTCATCAGGATATTTTCGATTCCGATTTGTTCGATTCTTCCTGTCCAGGAATAAGACGTTGCTTTTGCTGTTCCGTAAACATCATCTAAAGTCATGGTCAACGGAGCATTTAATGTTACTTCATTACCACTAATTTTGGTTACAACTCTGCTCCACGAAATATCCCAATCGTCTTTTTTCCATCCAATCCAACCTGTTTCTGCTCCAAAATCATCCATTTTTAATTCCTTAATCCAATTTGCAGTTAAGGGTTTAGTGATGATAATTTCATCTGATGTTTTTAATTTTGAGGTGTTTTTTAATTGAATTATTTTTGTCCCGAGTGGCGTATAATTTGTATTAAATTCGAAAGTTTCACCGAGCTTTTTATCATCAACTCCTAAAACCCGAATTACGGCTTCTCGTTTCAATCCGGTTCCTAAAAAAATAGTTCCGTTTTCAGTATTTCCGCTTCCTCGTAAAACAACTCCTGATTTTCTGATATATAAAGTCCCACTGATTTTAAAAGTTGCTTTGTCTAAAAGTACGGCGCCTCGAAAACCAGATTTATTTGGTTTAAGATTACTTACATAATCTATCGCTGCCTGAATTCTTTGGGTAGCATCTTCTTCTTGTTTTGGTACAAAAATTTTATTCTCAAGATTTGGGATCGCTTTTTCAGATGCCATGTATCCTGCATAAGAAAAATCAGGAATTTGGTTTCCTTTATTGTCAGTGGTAAAAGAAAGTTTTCCTTCTTTAGTTTTGATGATATCCGGGAACGAGGTTTGTGCTGTTCCTATATTTGCAATTAAAAACAAAACGAAACAGAACAAAAACAGTTTGTCCTTTTGAAGAGAATTTATTTTTTGTCGTTTGCTGAAATTCACTTTAAAATATTTTTTGTTGTAATTTATCCTAACAGGTTTCCAAAAACCTGTTGGGTATTAGTTCTCGATCTTATATTGTCGAAATTCATTCTAACCTACTTTCTTTTATTCTTTGAATACCTAACAGGTTTTGAAAAACCTGTTAGACGTTGAAATAATATTGTCAACGGAATAAATTTAAAACATTATTGTACTAATCCTTTTAGTTTAGCCAATGTATCTGTATTATTTTCAGGTTTTGTCCAGTCAGTTTTACTTTTTGGATCGATTCCGTTAAAATATTTCTCAATGTTGGTATAACCATCGCCGTTTGCATCTTTATTGGCGTCTGAAGCATCATTTGGATTTAAACCAAACTTTTTCTCCCATGCATCCGGAATCCCATCATTATCAGAATCTTTATAGGCTTTTCCTTTGTATACCGGATAACCGCCAACCTGATCCGGGTGTGTTATAATTCCTTTTTTATAAGAGTCCGCAGGTAATCTTCTTTTTATATATTCTTTGCCAATTGCATTTTCTAATCCGTCCTTAGCATCTATTTTCCCGGTACGTACTTGTTTTATGATTCTTTCGTCGACAATATCTCTTTTAGGAAAAGTTGCTCCAACATTATTCAATACAAACTCATATGCTTGTTCTGCCGTCATAATAGTAAACTTGGGCATCGAAAAGGGTTTAGTCTGTTTGATTAATTCCAGATATGATTTCTTTTGTTCATCTGGCATATCTTCTAATTGTATCCCACCATTCCAGTTGTCTGCCGTAACTTCCGGCGAACCATCGATATAGTTTCCTGCAACATACGCTCTTCCGTAAGTTTTTGGTACCATATATCCTGATTCCGGTTTTAGAATTCTATAGCGAATTGGCTGATCTGTTGGTGTTATTGGTCCCGGTTTATAATAATTATTAATGATATTAAACATCGAGCGATAATCTCCACCATCAACAGATCTGTTCCACCAATTGAAGATTACATTATTTACGAAATTAAAATCTCCGTACATTCCAACAGAAGCATTTCTTGAAATATTATCTGCCCATAAATTTCTCATAAACGTACTATTCAATCCACCAATTGTACTTCCAAAAGCATGATTATAAGTATCTAATCCTTCAGATGAAATCGTGTTTTGAATGGTAATATTACAAGCCGGCAATTTCTCTAATTTAGATTTATCATTGACTTGAAATTGGTGTCTGTACAACGAAATATTCTCGTCTAATCCCCAACTTACAGAGCAGTGATCAACGATTATATTTCCCATCGGGTTTCCTCCAAGCGCATCGTCTCTACGGGTAACATCTGTGGCGCCTCTGCGAAAACGCATGTGTCTGATGATAACGTCGTGTGTATCTATTTCTAATGTTTCGCCTGCAATGCAAATTCCGTCACCAGGAGCAGTTTGTCCCGCAATGGTTACGTAAGGTGCACGCATGCTGATTCGTTTTTTTAACTGAATAATTCCGGAAACGTTGAATACAATTGTTCTTGCCCCAACGGCTTCACAGGCTTCACGAAATGTTCCTTTTCCGCTGTCTTCTAAACTTGTTACAACAAATATTTTTCCTCCTCTTCCTCCCTGTGTAAAAGCTCCTCCTCCTTCGGCTCCCGGAAAAGCGGGAATATCTGCCAGAACAAAATCTTTAGGGTAAGAAGCCCAAGGCAAATATGGTTTTCCTTGTTTTGCTTCGGACTGAATGATATTATAATTGGAAGTCCAAATTTCGTTTAACCTTTTTTCTTCATCTGCTAAAATTGCATCGGCTTTTTCCTGAACCGGTTTCGGAATTACAGGATATTGTGCGTATGCAGATGAAACCACTGAACAAAATGAAGCAATCATCATTGTTCGTTTTAAAATACTATTTGAGGAATTATTTTGCATGAGAATTATGATCTGAAGTTTATGACTTTCTAAATAGACCTAGCAGGTTTTTAAATCTTGTGAGGTCTTAGCGGAATCTATTTATTTGCTTTATTCTTTTCTCTTTCTTCAACACGTTTATGCCAGTCGGCACTTTCTTTGTTTAAATCGTAACCTTCTTTAGATAAATAATTATTGATTCTTCCTTTGTATTTTCCAAACCAACCGTGTTTTTCTTTAGATGATCCACCATCCATGGCGTGTTCTCTTGCTTCTACTAAAGCTTTATAGATATATTCTTTTTGCGCTTCAGTCAAAGCCGGCAACATATCCTGATATCCTGCGTAGGTAATAGGCAAAACTCCGTAGGTCATTCCGTCTTTTACGTCAGTAATTTTATCTTCTGATAATTGTTTTCCTAATTTTTTAAGATAAGCTGTATGCAATTTTTCAATAGACTGATCTGCTTTTGACTTTAGTTTATCAATCTTTTCGTTTTGCTTTTCTTTTGATAAACCGGCATCTTCTTTTGCTTTTTTGATTTCAGCATCTCTTGGATCCTGAATAGCAGTTAAATCCCTGAATTGCTGTGCTACAATATCTGTAACGGCTTTTTCTTTTTCAGGATTTTTCAATCCTAATTTTTCTACAATTTTAGCCGCTCTTTCGTTGGTTACTTTGATGTATTCCGGATCTAAATGCTGTTGTGCCACACTGGTAACGAATACCAGTAACAGCATTAAAACGCTTATGTTTTTTATCGATTTCATTTTAAAAAAGGTTATGAATTACAATGATTTTATAAGATCTGCCTCATCTGTAGGCTATTTTTTCTCACAGATTAGGCAGATTTTTTCACTTACTTTATCTCTGGATTATTCTTGTATGGACTTTGTTAAGGTCTCATGATTGTTACTTAAATCTTTCCAGTCTGTTTTTTGATTTGGATCTGTTCCGTTAAGATATTCTTCGATATTAGAATATCCGTCATTATCAGTATCTAATTTAGCATCTGAAGGATCATTTGGATTTAATCCGTGTTTCTTTTCCCATTTGTCCGGCATACCGTCTTTGTCTGTGTCAACATAAGGTTTTCCTTTGTATTCAGGATATCCTCCAACTTGAGAGATATCCGTGATAATTCCTTTTTTATAAGAATCCATCGGTAAACGTCTGTGTTCGAACTGGTAGAATGTTTTTTTCTCCAATCCTTTTGCATATTCAGGAACTCCTGTTTTTACTGTTCTTACGATTCTTTCGTCTACTTTATCTCTGATTGGTAATGTTGCTCCTACGTTTTTAAGTACAAAATCATAAGACTCTTCTGCAGTCATAAATTTATTGAACCAAGGCATCGGAAATGGTCTGTCGCTTTTCATTTTAGCAAAAAAATCTTTAGCTTCGTCATACGCCATTAATTCACCTTTTTTATTTTCGATCTGAATTCCACCGTCCCAGTTGTCTTTTGTAACTTTTTCGTTGTTGTTAACGACGTTACCGTTTACATACGCTCTACCAAAAACCATATATGGCAATTTGCTTCTTCCTGATTCCGGTTTTAAAATTCTGTAGCTAATTGGCTGAGTCAAATCAGTTACAGGACCTGGCTTATAAAAGTTATTGATGATATTATAATTTGCTGTATAATCTCCTCCGTCTGTTGATCTGTTGTACCAGTTGAAAACGACGTTGTTTACAAAATTGAAAATACCATTCCATCCAATCGAAGGATTTCTACCGGCATTGTTTGCCCACATGTTTCTAACAAAAGCACAATTTTCTCCTCCTAAAGTACTTCCAAAAGCATGATTATAAGTATCTAATGCTTCTCCAAATAAACTATTTTGAATCGTAATATTTACTGTAGGTTTCTTTTCGTCCGGATAACCTGCACCAGGACTGTACATATGTCTGTAAATTGACATATTCTCGTCTAATCCCCAAGTTGCTGATACGTGATCGATCATAATGTTCCCCACCGGATTTCCTCCAATAGCATCATCACGACGGCCTACAAAAGTTTCTCCACGACGGAAACGCATATGTCTGATAATTACGTCATGCGTATCGATCCAAACAGATTCTCCTGCAATACAAATTCCATCACCCGGAGCAGTTTGTCCTGCAATTGTAATATAAGGTGCACGAATGATTAACGGGCTTTTGATTTTGATAATTCCGGCAACATTAAAAACAATGATTCTTGCTCCTCCTTTTTCACAGGCTTCACGCAAAGTTCCCGGTCCTCTGTCTTCCAGACTTGTTACTGTATAAACATTTCCACCACGACCTCCATAAGTAAACATTCCTCCACCTTCGGCTCCCGGAAATGCAGGAATTTCTGCTTGTGGTAAATCATTTGGTCTTGATGCCCACGGAATATATGGTTTTCCGTGCTTAGCTTCTTCTTCGATAATTACGAGTGCTTTTTCCCACGCTTCGTCAGAAAGTCTTGAAGCTTCGTCTTTAATTGCCTTTTCTTGTTCCTGAACTTCTTTACTTAGTTTTGGATATTGAGCAAAACACTTTGCACTTCCTAAAAAAAGCAGAGTTGCGATAAATAATACGGAATTTTTCATGTTAATTTTTACTTTTGGTAATTCTTTTTAAACAAATCACCTGTATTAAAAAGAATACAGGTGACCGTTTTTATGTGTGTTTTATGTTTATTCTTGATAATTTAAAGTACCTAGTCCTCCAAAATTATCATTCCAGCCTATCGTTTGCAACAACCAAGGATTTGAAGTTAAAACCGTTGTATTGAGACCATTAATATAATAATTAGGATTGAATTTAATATTGACAGCGCCTCCGTTAAAATTATCCATAGGTGTAATTAGTTGGGTACGCGTAAAATTAGTATTATAAAAAGCGGCTAAAGTCGTTAGTTGTGCTTCAAAATTAGCTGCATCCGGATCTGCTACAATACTTGCACGAGCTGCTGCTAAAGGATCTGTAGTTGAAGATGCCGCAGTATTTTTGAACTGTAAATAGTTTCCTGTACGTTTTGTTCCATTAATAGGTGCTAAACCTAACTTACTAACAGTTCCAGCAGTTACGCCAGGAAGAGCCTCATTATCATAAAGCATCCATCTTTGAACATCCCAAAAACGTTTTCCTTCGTAGGCCAATTCTACTCTACGCTCATATAGAACTGCTTCTATTGCTTTATACTTATCTGCTAACGTACCTATTCCGTAATTGTTTGCAGAAGGAATCCCTACACGATTTCTAATTCTTCCTAAATAATCTATTGTATTTCCTGTTTGCCCTAATGCGGCATAACACTCAGCAATATTCAATAATAACTCTGCATAACGATATTCAAAAATATCTGTTCCAGAATACTGGAAGTTGGTTTCTTTACTAGCTGCAGTATTCGTCATTTTTCTAACAAATGCAGGACTTGACACTGCTGTATTTCCATCTGAAAAACCAGCTTTGTTCCCATTATCTACCCAACGGTAAGCCCAAAGAACCGAATTGGGAGTTTCTTTAGATCCCCATTTCGCTCCGGAGAATGCAAATGTTCTGTAAAATCTTGGATCTCTGTTAACGAAGAAAGTAAAATCATTGTAACCATTTGCAGCAGTAGGTCTTCTACCATCTCCCATCGGAAACAAATCGATCATTTCCTTAGGTGCTGCAGTTCCTCCACCTGTTCCGCCTAAACTCAATAAACGAATTCCTTTTTCCCATGAATTGTTTATTACGTTAGACGTAACACCTGTTCCGCAAAGCTGCACAGTGATCGCCTCTGAACAAAAAGCATTATCAATCAAAAACATTTGTTCCCACTGTTTAATATTACTACCGTATAAACCATAGCCATCTTGTGTCAATTGAGCTTCTGCTTCTAATCCAGCTTTCAAAGCTGCTTGCCAACGCTCATTTGATCCATCCCAGTTTTTATTGAATAACGGACTTGCAAAAGTTAAAAGTACTCTGGACTTTTGCGCCAAAGCTGCTCCTCTGGTAAAACGTCCATAACTTGCAGAACCCCAGTTTCCGGGCAATAAACTTGCCGCTGTGTCTAAATCTTTTACGATTTGAGCAACAACTTCAGAAACTTTTGCTCTTGGGAGCTGAATAGACGGATCATCAGCTGATGCGGTCTGAACAGTAGTAATAATTGGTACGGCTCCATAAACACGCATCAAATCAAAATACTGCATAGCTCGCATATAATACATTTGTCCCTTTGCCTGATCACGAAATGTTTTATCTAAGTTGCTACCTTTTACATCAATATCTTCCAGAAAAACATTGCATTCTCTAATTCTGTTATAAGGAGTGTTATTAATACTCGTTGTTAATTTTCCTCCATAGTAACCATTGGCATCTATAGAATTTATAAGTGTTTTATTTGGATTGATAAGATCCTGAGTACCTCCTAATTCCTCCGTTAATCTTGAATTTCCATCTGTATAAGAACCAATAATAGTAACTACCGGTGACTTATATGCATTGTAAAAATCATAATATTGATTGTCTACATATGCTTGTGCACGTTCCTGTGTCTGATAGAATGTGTCATCGTAAAATGAATATTGTTTCTTGTCTTTTAGAAAATCATCACTACAAGAAACAGCGCTTGCAGCAAGCAATAGTGATAATGTTATATATTTAATTGGTGTTTTCATAATTGCGATTAATTTAAATTAGAATGATACGTTAAAATTAAGCGTCCAGGTTCTGAGTGTAGGATAATTTACAGAAGAATTATCATACATATTTCTATAATGATCTGGATAAGGATTGTATAAATCCCAAAGATTATTACCTGTTATACCTAATGTTATAGCTGCAATTTTAGTATCTGCAAAAACTTTTTTAGGAATATCATACCCTACAGATAATTGTCTGACAAAACAACGGAAAGTATTCAATTGCCAGAAATCTGAAGGACTTGACATATAAGCCCACTGTGCTACGCTAGGATATTTTCCGTTTGGATTATCCTCAGCATACATATCACTCCAGAAACTTTCACGAGACCACATATTATGAGCAGTTGCAGTACCCTGATTTACTAAATCTACAAAATTAGCCCCTCCCCATGAAGTAGCAATTTGACTTCTTAGATAAAATCCATCTATTTTAAAACCTAAATTAGTCGTAAATCCATAGGTTCTACTGCTGTTTGCTAATTTTACATAGTCATTCTCTTTCATGATCTGACCATCAGCCGGAGCTACAGTTCCGTCAGGATTAAGTTGCCCTGCAACATCCTGATAAGCTAAAGATCCTTTTCTGATTCCAGAAGCTGTATTAATGTCCAAGTATCTTGGTACCGTACCAGCTGCAGTAGCACGTTCAGTTAAGTAAGCCCAGTAATTTGCAATATCTGCATCTGTACGCAAAATACCATCTCCTGTAGATGTTCCTTTCCAAACTGCAAATCCCCAAACAGGATTGTATCCTACTGATCTTCCTTCTCTTGTAACATTATTAGACGGAAGTACATTTCCTTGGTCAGGGAATCTCTTAACTTCATTATTATTGTAACTAAAGTTGATTCCTATGTTATAACTAATATTATTTTTGATTTTATCGTTCCAGTTAATACTAAATTCTGATCCCCAAGCATCGATTGCTCCGTAATTTTCTTCAGCATATCCTCCTCCTACAGAAATTGGCACTCCCACAGCGCTACTCATATCGGTTAACATTTCCTTGTTTTTATCATAATAAAAATCATATGTAAAATTTAATCTGTTTTTCAACACATTAATATCAAGACCCACGTTATTTTTAATAGTAGTATCCCAGGTAACTAATCGATTAGGATTAACTCTAGGTGTTAAACCATTGCCATTAGTTCCTCCACCAGGTCCGAACTGAGTTCCTTTATCCACGATAAGATCATAATACTGAGACCATCTCCATGGCTGAATGTTATCTTTACCCGTTTTACCAATCGAGTAACGAACTTTTAGGAAATCAACCCATGGTACTGATTTTTCAAACCAGCTTTCTTTAGACATTACCCAACCAAACTGAGCAGATGGAAAATATCCCCAATACTTTTCCGGAGCAAATTTTGTTGAAGCATCGCTTCTAAAAAGAAATTGAAATAAATATTTCTGTTTGTAGCTGTAATTAAAACGCCCAAAATAAGATAGCGTTCCTCCTTCTATTTTTGTTGCTTGGCTATTAGAACCATTTAATGTCCCTGCTGTACGATAATCTCCTAAATAATCTTTACCAGTTTGCTCGTATGCCAAACGTGTAAATGTATTATAAACTTCTGATGCTTCTCCTCCTACCATCATCCCAACTTGATGATCTCCAAACGTTCTATCGTAGTTGATCAGGAAATCTCCCTGAGTGCTTTTACCATTGTTATTATTATAATAAACTCTTGAGTTTCTAACATTTGTATCAATAATATAACTACCGGTTGGATTCGTTATTGCATTGTAAATACTAGGATTAGCTTCACTAGCTAAGTGTCTGTCTAAAAGTTGATAATCTCTAATTCGGGCTAAATCATAAGGCAATTGAATCTGTTCTGTATAAGAAGAACTTTGAGTTCTGGCATAAGTAACTTTAACAGACAATCCCTTAACCGCTGCAATTTTATAATTTAACGAAGCATTTACATTAAATGAATTGTCATCAGTAATTTGATGTGAACCATTGTTTAAGTTAGCAAAATAGTTCCAGCCTGCAATTGTAGTATTGGCATTTGCGCTTCCTAAATTCTTGTTTGAATTAGGGAATGGAGACACATAATACTGTTTCCCATCTATCATTGTTTCCCAAGGCACATGTTGCGGCATGTGTAATAAGAATCCATAATCTGCCTGTTCTCCACCAGCAGCAGATCCATAACTTCCGTCACTAATATTTGCTGAAGCTTTTGTAAAAGATTTATCAATTGTTCCTACATTTCCGGAAACAGAAGCAGAAAAGTCTAAATTCTTAGCAATTTTGGCATTGATTCCGGTACGGAAATTCCATTTATCATATTTTTGATATCCTAAATTAGCACCCTGAGTAAGGTAAGTTGCACCAGCAAAATACGTAATATCCTCATTACCTCCGCTCACATTAAAAGAGTGTTTTTGCTGAATAGCCGGTTTCCATGCTTCATCTAACCAGTTATAATCCAAACTTTTCATTTGTTCTAACTCAGAAGCAGAATATAATGTAATAGGATCAACAACGGCTGGCGCATTTACTCTAGAAGTATTAAATCTATTGCTAAAAACTCCAAACTCATAAGCATTCAAAACTTTACTATGACTCACAGCATCATTTACTGCAAACTGACTGTTATAGGAGAATTTTGCTTTACCCGCTTTACCACGTTTCGTTTTTACCACAATTGCTCCTTGTGAGGCTCGAGAACCATAAATTGCAGCAGAACCATCTTTTAGAACTGTAATACTTTCGATCTCAGAAGGATCCAGTCTATTGAATTGTTCTAATGTTGGCTTACCATTAGCAGGATCTACCTGAATCATATCATCAATGATTACTAAAGGTATTGTTGAATTTCCATCTTTTGAGAAACCAAAAGATTGACGAATCTGGATACTACCAGCATCTCCAGGACGCCCTGAACTACTTGTAACGGAAACACCAGGAAGTAATCCTTTCAAAGCGTCAGATAAATTAGTTGCTGGCAAATCCATTAAATCATCAGGCTTAATAGTTGCAATAGCACCAGTAAGTTCTCTTTTCTTTTGAGTACCGTAACCAACAACAACAATATTCTCCAATTGGTTAGAATCTTCGGCTAATTTTACATTAACGATATTGCGTCCGTTTAATGGTAATTCTGATTTTTTCATTCCAATGAAAGAAAAAACCAGAGTCGATCCGGTCTTTACTTTTATTGTATACTGCCCGTTAAAATCTGTAGTTACTGTATTTTTCGAAGATTTTTCAGTTACGTTAACTCCGGGTAACTGGCCTCCTAAATTGTCGGTAACAGTTCCTGTTACGGTTACAACAGTGTAAGTGGTTGAGTTTTGAGCATAACTCATCACTGTCATTAATGTAAACAAAAGAAAACTACATCTTTTTATAAGTGCTTGTTTCATAAATGTTTTTTTTTGGTTAGGTTAGTAATTGTTTAAGTGTTTGCCATGTTTAATATGTTTTATTAATAAACAAAATCTAAATAAATCCTAAATCGTTTATTAAATGTCTAAAACACATTTATTAATTTTGATCCAAAAATATAACGATTGCGTATTACAACCGTCCTGTGCTATCCTGTTAAAATAGTATTATCTCAAAAAATTACACTTAAAAAAACAATATTAATAAAAAAAAGAAAAAAACAATATGTGTATCAGAAAAAATAAAGAAAATGTTTGACTATAATCCAATACAGAAACCTGTTTTATAGAAAAAGAAGAAAAAAAAGCAGTAAAAGTAATTGTAAGCTGCTTAATTCGTAAAACTCATAATTTGTATGTTGATACAGAATCAATTAAATAAGATATGTCTTTAATCTCTATTTTAGTTTTCATGTAAAAAACACACTTGTTAATTAATAAAAAACTTACAGTAGCTATTAAAAACACTAATAAAAACTTACTATAGATTTTTTTTAAAATTTTATTTTTTTAAACGTAAATTCTGACCAATTAAATTTGGCAAGATGTTTACAGTATAAAAAAACCTTTTTTGTTTAACGATATTAAGGGATTATCAAATTTTTAAAAGAAAAAAAAGTGAAGGATCCTACCGTCTGGACGCAAGTTTAAGAATAATACGAATGTCACGAATTGCCACGGGATTTGTTTGTGACATTAATTTCATATAGGTGAAGAACTATTCTTTTTTCATGGCATCAAACACTAATCTTGCGACTTCTATCCCTCCGGCAGTTTGAAAATGTGTATTATCTTTTTGTCCGTTAGGGTAAGCAGGAAATACACCACCCTCAAAATTCATGAAGTAATTTGTCGTAACAAAATCCTGTCCTTTAGAAGAAAAAAACTTCATAGACAATTCGTTTAAATCTATTAGCCTAACGTTCAATTCTTTTGCCACATCTTTTACCGCTTGCGGATATTCGCCATGAACGTTTGTTAACTTCACTTCTTTCCATGGATAGTTTCTCGCAACCGGAGTCAAAAGTATGGGTGTCGCTCCTTTTTCTCTGGTTTGATTGATGAAAAGGCGTAAAAATTCTTTATAACCTTCAATGTTTACATAACGTTCTGTTTTTTCAACCGATGCATCATTATGTCCAAACTGCATCATTACCATATCGCCATTTTGAAGTGATTTATAAACAGCAGCCCAACGTCCTTCCTGAAAAAAGGTTCTGGTACTTCTTCCTCCTTTGGCACGATCATCGATTTTTACTTCGGTAGCATTTCCTATACTACTTTTTACAAGTTTCAAACTGTCTTTCTCGAAAAAGGGCTGAAACATTTGCCCCCAGCCTACCTGAGGAAATTTCTTGGTTTGATAGTCTTCTTCCAGCGAATAATCTGCAACTGTTGAATCTCCTATTAAATAAATTGTCATGGTTTTAGATTTAAAACTAAAAGCGCTCAATATTAAAATTGAGCTTATTGTAATGATAGCGATTTTGAAATTTTTCATGAGCGTCTATTTGTTATTTATTCGGATTCCATCCATTAAAAACTAATTCTCTTTTGTATTTATTGGTATCTGCCTTTTTAAGCTGATGTGACCATGAAACTCTTTGAGCTACGTTTTTGGTACTTTGTCCTTTACTACCATATTCTGCATAATAAGCCGTTTTATCTTTATCAGGAAATCTTGTATCAATCCAGGCATTCCAGCCTTCAGGTACAATATGCGAACCTATGTCTGTATTTATAAAAACAGTTTGTGCATAAGGTCTCCATGGTCTTCCCAGATAGACTTTATCAACTGTATTGTCTTTTGCTGTAAGCCTGCAATCAGTAAAAACAAAACCATAAGGCTGATCTTTAGGAGTCGAAGCAGCTGTAATATAGGAATTACTTAAACTTTCTATAGTACATTTATAAAAATAGGCTGTCGCGGCTCCAAAAATAAAATCTGTTGTACCATTTATAAAACAGTTTTCAAAATAGCTGCGTGTATTGCCTTCGGATAAATATAGCGTATCCTGATTTCCTAAAATATTGCAGTTTTTTACTATAACCCTATCACTTTTGATATGCAGTGCCACTGCCTGCCCTACTTTTCCTGCGGTATTTTCGACCGTTAGATTTTCGAGTGTACAATCATTTCCCTGTATTAAAAACGAATAGGAAGTTGAAGTACCAAATTCTTTCTTGCCAGATGCATCTATTTCTCTAACTGGTTTTCCCGAGTAATCATCAAATGAAATAATAGTTTTATCTCTGTCAGTTCCTTTTAAAGTAATAAAATTTTTAGAGGCGGGAATAACCAATTTTTCCTTATAAACTCCGGGTTTTATTGTTATTACCACGTGTTTATCTGCATTATCTCTAACATTATTAATGGCTTCCTGAATGGTTTTAAAATCCCCGGATCCATCTTTTGCAACGGTTAGTTCTAACCGATTATCAAGGGTTTGTGCGCGTACAAAAGGGATTGCTAATAAAAATAAAGCTAGAATATATTTCATGATTTTTTAATTTAATTGATCTCAATATCTTTGTCAAAGTATAAAACTTTGACAAAGATTATATAAGTTATTTTTTAGTGTGACATCCAAACGGTCATCTCCCCTTTTCCTTTATTTCCCCATGCAAAATACGGAATCAATTTTATAGTTACCGATTTTCCGTCTTTTGCCGAAATTGGCTTGTAAAGTGAATACTTCCATGAATTGTCCTGCGCTATAAAAGACGTCGCCTCAATCGTCATCAATTTTCTGTTCTTTAATTCTGTAAAGTCAATTTTGAAATCTGAATTAAGATTTAAAACGACATCATTTACACTCGAATTCACAGGAAGCTGATCTGATTCTAAGCAATATACTAAAGGTCCTCTTTTTACAGCGACCTGATTTTTAACTTCTTCTACTAAAGGATTGGCTTCCATCAACTCTACTGGCATAGGCAGATTTAATTCGATTACATCTCCTTTTTTCCATTTTTGATTTACTTTGAAATAGGTGCCTGAAATAATTTTATCCTGAATTTTAGAATTGTTTACAGCAACTTCAGCACCACTGCTCCAACCCGGAATTCTTAAAAAGAAAGTATACTTATCCTTTGGTGCTTTTACAATTTTCAATGTTATTTTTCCGTCCCATGGATAATTAGTTTGCTGTTCTATTTCTAATGATTCTCCGCTTAATGTTTTTGTATTTAAAGTATTGCTTCCGTATAAATTTACAATTAAACCTTCTTTCGAAAGATTATAAGCGTAATTTCCAACTTCAGCAATGGTTCTTGTGACATTTGGTGCGCAGCAATTGGATAATTTAATGTAGCCTTCGCGTTCATTTCCCCATCTTTGATGAAATGGTAAATCATCAGAAACATTCAACGGATTGTTGTAACAGAATTTATCTCCTTCGAGATTAACGCCTGATAAAACGCTGTTGTATAGTGCTAACTCGACAATGTCAGCATATTTTGCTTCTCCTGTAATTTGCAGCATTCTCCAATTCCAAAGGACATTTCCAATATTGGCACAAGTTTCTGTATGCGCCGTAGCATTTGGCAATTGAAATGGTCGTCCATAAGCCTGATGAATTTTTTGAACGACAGTAGGATCATAAGAAGTTCCGTCTGGCGAAACTCCATCGTATAAAGCCCCACATGCTCCGGTAATATACATTTTTCGATAGGTAACATCATCCCAAATCGATTCGAGATTGTCCAGTAATTTCTTTTCTCCGGTCTCTGCATACAAATCAGCAACGCCAGCGTAAAGATAATTGGCTCTTACAGCATGCCCCATTGCAGTAGTTTGCTGCCTGAACGGAACTCTGTCCTGATTGTCATCAGTTCCGTCTTCTGTCGTTCCTCTAATATCTATTAAATTATTGGCAAGCTCTAAATATTTTGGATTTTTGGTGGTTCGGTACATTTCGACAATTCCCATATAATGTGATGGACAAATAGCATTTCGCGCCAATTCCGGTGATGCTTTTTTATAAAAATCATATAAATAATCAGCAACTCCTTTTGCTATATTCAGAAAATTTATTTTTCCGGTAGCACGATAATGAATACAGGCAGCCGTCATCAAATGTCCCATATTGTATTTCTCAAAACCCAATTGTTTTTTTACTTCTTCCGGACCTAAAGTTCCCCAACGTTCATCGATTAAAACCGGAGTATGAATGTAACCGTCTTTGCGCTGTACTTTTGCAAAAAGTGCAATCGCTTTATCCATCTGCTGATCCAGTTTTTTATCTTTTGTTACCGCATAAGTGGCCGCCATTCCTTCAAAAATTTTATAAAAATCTCCATCATGGAAAGAAGGTCCGCTGAATTTTCCTTTCATCAATCCTGCTGCAATTTCGAAGTTTTTATAAGCATGTGAAACCGAATCGTTATGATACAAATTCCACATATATGGCAACGTATTTTTAGTTTCTACATCAAATTGTTCTTTCCAGAAACCGTTTGTCCATTTTACATCTTGAAGACCAACACTTTGTAATTTAGAATATGGGCTTTCAGAATTGGCTACTAATCCTTTGTTCTGTGCCAAAAAGGAAGTAGAAAAAAGTATTGTCGATAATAAGATTATATGCTTTTTCATTTTGAATATGTTCTTGGTATTGTGGTTGTAACGCTGATGACACGGATTGCTAAAGCAAAACACGGATTATTACGGATTTTTTTTATCCGCTCATATAAGTAAAATCTGTGTGCTGTTTTTTCACGCAGATTTAAAAAGATTTGAGCAGATTATATTTTAATTGTATTATTAAAAAAATCTGCGTGAATCCGTTTAGATCTGCTTCATCTATGTGCTGTTTTTTCGCCACGAATTCCACAAATTAGCACTAATTTTTTTGATAATTAATTCGTGGAAATTAGTGTAATTAGTGGCAAACTTTTTTATTTGACAAAGAAATTAATCACACGGCTCATTGAGTCTCCATCAGCATCTTTTACTGAAATGATGAAAGATGCAAAACCTTTATTGGTTGCAGTAAACTGAACTTCTTTTCCTTTTAAAGTAACTTTCCCATTTTTTACTTCAGAGAATGTATAAACCGGTTTCTTCTCATATCCTTTGAAATAATCCTGCACTGAAAAAGCCACTTTTCCTCCGGAATTAATAAAATAATGAGGCGTTGCCAGCCAATCTAAATAATTTTCTAATTGCGTAAAACCATCTTTATCTGTGTCTGAATTGGCATCCGAAAAATCTCCTGCTTTAGAATTTTCGTTTAAGCCAAATGCTTTTTCCCACCAATTTGGTAATCCGTCATGATCGGTATCAAAATCAGCTGGGCGGGTTTCTGTGGCAAAATTGGGCCATCCTCCGGCATCCGCTTCATTATCGATCATTCCGCCTAAACCACTTTTGCTGCCTTTATAAGTATAAGTTCCTTTTAAAGTTTCATCGACAATTCGGTTATCGTGTTTGTCAAAGAAAGGCTGATTCGCACCCACATCTGAAAGTACATCTTTATAAGCCGCTCTAGCCGACTGAGTAGTCACAAATGATGGAAAAAATGGCTTATCGACGAAAGTTTCATAATTGACCATCTCTCTATTTGATACGGTCATTTTTCTTCCTTTTTCCTGAGATTTCTCATCGAAATAACCCGGCATCACATTCCCATTAAAATAATAACGCTGCATTCCTTTTCCAACTCCCTCATGCTGCGCATTTAACGCTACAAAAATATTCGTTGAAGCTCCGGGCTTGTAAAAATTATTGACAAAATTAACTTCATTTGCACCGCCATCAGTTGTACGATGTCCCCAGTTGTATACTACATTATTGGTGATATCTAACCTGCCGGAATAGAAACCATCTCCGTTTAAGCCTCCGCCAATACTCCAGTTACGACCGTAATTGTGCGCCAATAAATTGTGATGAAAACTACCTATATCACCGCCAATTGTTGCTGCATAACCGTGCATTTTTCCAGCTTCGTATTTATCGTGTCCTGCCACATTTAATGCTTCAGAAATTAGTGTTCTTTGTAACGTAATGTGATGCGCACCACGAGAACTAAACGATTCGTCAATTGTCCAGCTAATCGAGCAATGATCAATAATACTATAATTTGCACCCGTTAATCCCATTCCGTCAAAAGTTGTACCTCCGCCAATTCTCACTTTCAAAAATCGAACAATACCGTCATTTCCGGTAAGCCCAATTGGAGCTCTGCTCAATGTAATTCCTTCACCAGGAGCAGTTTGTCCTGCGATTGTAATATAAGGCTGATTTACTACTAATCTTGATGCCAGTTTTATATTTCCGGATACATTAAAAACAATCGTTCTTGGACCAATTTCCTGATTTACAGCATCACGTAAACTTCCGGGACCATCGTCATTTAAATTGGTAACTTCTACCACTTTTCCACCTCTTCCTCCTACTGCATAACGTCCGTATCCTTCAGCTCCGCGGAAAGCCAATTGTGCCGGTTTAAATGACCATACATTTCCCAAAGTCACTTCTCCTTTATGATCTACTTCATCAACTCTCCAGTAATAGGTTGTACCGCTGTATAAATCAGAAACTGAAAAAGATTTATCAGTTAATTTTCCTTTAAATTCTTTTGAAGATTCTGTCGCATTGCTCACACCAGTTTCATCTTCTCCGAAATACAATTTATGGGCTGCAACGCTTTTTGGAGCATCCCATTTTAAGATCAGAGTTTTAGTTACTTCAACATGCTCGTCTCTGTTTTTAGGTTCCGGAGTACGCGCTTGATTCATTAAATTTGGTGTGTCAATCTCAAAACCATTGATCACAATTTGTTTTACCACATCAGGATTTGTGGTTGGATCTATTTCAAATCGAATGATCACATCCTTAGATTTCTCAGCATTAAAAATAAGATATACCATTGCAGCATCAATCTTAGCATTCGCTCTTTGACTTGCATTGACAGTTTCTGCTAATTTTCCGTTTACATAAATTTTGATGGGTGAAAAAGTCTTTCCTGTAATCACATCAAAAGCGTTATGAAAAGTCAGCATAGTATGTTTCCCTTCTTTTAATCCGCTTATTTTTAGTTCTAAATTTTCAGCAGTAACCAGACCGTCACTTCCTAATCTGTTATAAAAAGGCGCATTCATACCTACTTTATACCATTTTGATGTAAAGTTTCCTTTTAGTTTAAAGGTTACATTATTAAAGGATTTCTCCGCTTCTTTTGCATCGGTGATTACCCAGGAATCATAACTGGGATCGTGAACTTCTTCTAATCTTCTTTGAAAAAAATCAAAATCGACTTTAACGATTTGTTTTTCAGATTGTGCTTGTCCGTTTGCAGCAAAAAGTAATGCTAAAGCAAAGGAACTAACTAATTTTTGTATCATGTTTTTTTAATTTATTTTTATTTTTTCTTCTACCGTTTTGTCCAGCAGATTTATCACATCTTTTTTTCTTTCTTCCGGAATCACTTTTAAAACTTTTAATTCGCCATTTATAAGTTCAGCTTCAACAGTTGTATTTTGTTTTGCATGTAGTTTGAAATGAACGTTCCACTCTTTTGGCCAGGCCGGAAAAAGATAAATCTTCCCGTTGTTTTCCTGCAACAACATTTCCTGCATTCCTATCATTCCTGATCCGCCCCAATTATGATCCGGAACCCAATCGAAACCCGGACCCCAAAATGCGGGAAATCTTCGGTCTGAATTGGCCATTTTAAACACATTATATTTTGCTGCTTCATTGGTTAATCCTAATCTTGCTGCAAAAATATTATCCTGTTTCCAGCCCACATGACTTCTGAATTTTACCGCATCAGTATCATATTTCCATGTATTTAAGGCTGTTTCTAAATCCGGTTTCCCGATTCCGTAAATTCCCCACGGATAAACCGGATATAATTGTGGAACTTCAGAATTGTTAATTCGCTCCCATGTTTTTGCAGGAACTAATACTTTTTTATTGTTTATCTCTCCGAAATTCAAAGGCGGAATCCTGGTTTGAAATCCTTTCAGGTATTCTAGATCTTCTTTGGGTAATTCTTTTTGTGAAAGGTTTAAAAGCTGCTCTGTAATTACTTGCAAAGCCGAAATCGTGCTATTGGCATTATACGTCATCTTATACGTTTCTGCTGCTGAACCGGGATAAAGAACCAAATGTCCATTACCATCCAACGCTTTTCGACCTCTTTGTTTGGCTAAATATTGATAGTGTTCATCAAAAAAACGAAGACAACTAATAATAAATTGATTGTACTTCTGAATGTCTTCTCCTGCATATTCTTTTTGTTGCAACATCATTTGGCAAAACTCAAAAACCGTGTCCCATTCGTATTCTAACCACGCGTTATATTCCATTCCTGGATCGTAATCTGCGGGGCGTTTCCAATCGTATTCAGCAGGATTTGGCAAACCAAAATTTTCTAATTGCTCTGTAAAAGATGCACCGTTATGTTTCCAATAAACCTGACTTCTTAATTCGGCATTTTTTTGCAGGCTCAGGTAATAATCCAACTGCGATTTCATCATATCAAAATCACCGCTTTTTATCATCGGAAAATAAACCAATCTTTGATTCTGTGCTGTCATCGTTCCACCACCCCAATTCCTAAAATCAGGTGTAAAATTCAAATCGGGATTTGTAAAAACAGGATCAACCGTAAAAAGTCCGCCATTGAATTTCGTTGGATATTTTCCGTACGCATTGCAGCCTAACATATAGCGAAATAATTGATAGTTTTGCCCAATCTGATAGACAGAATCCTTTGCTATAGAATTGCTTTTTTGTGTATAAATAAAGCTTCTGTTCCAGAAATTATTCCACCATTTGATCGTGTTTTTTTCTGCTTGTTTTACAGTATTTTTATTTGATGAAATTTGATTTTTTAAATCCGTATTCCAAGTCTGAATATCTTTTTGGCTTGTATTTAAATAAAGTGCTAGCGAATGCTTTTTTGAAGGTTTTATACTTGAAAGACTAAATCCTTTAAAATCTGTATTTTGATACATTCCGGTATAACTTCCGTCCGGTTTTAAATTATTTCCGGTCATGAATCCGCCAAAAGTAAGATTCGCCAAAGGATTCAGCATTTGATGCTTTACGGATTCCATTTTTTGTTGTTTTACCGCAACATCAAAAATAGTTTGTTCTCGATTTCTGTGATAGAATTTTACGCCATTATTTTCAAATGAAACAGAATCTTTGTACGTGATAATATCTCCCTGAGGTACCCATTTATAAGAATTGGCATTATTTGCTTTTCCTTTCGAATCTCTGTTTTTATAACGCCAGCTTTCATAAGAAGCGGTCATTTTGAGGGGCATTTTACTTTCTAAATCCAGATGAATTACAGGTTTAAAGACATCTACCCAAACCTTGATTTTGGTACTATTTTGAGCAATCAGAACATGACCGTCTTTCAATACCAATTCCTGATAAAAACCTTTATCATCCTTGAACGGATTTGGTGTTAAAGTCACTTTTACGCGACCTAATTTCAATAAAGTATTATGTTCATCAAAAGTTCCGCTGCGCGAAAAATAAAAATACAAATCTCCTTTTTCTACCCAAACATTCAAGCCAATATCACCACCGCCTAAGGGCATTGATTCTGACGCATTATTGCTTTGCGTATTCCAGATTTGATTGTAGTTATTGAGCGCGGGAATTTGCGCTTTACTAAAAAGCGTTATAAAGAAAAGTATAAATAGTATATTATTTCTCATCGTTTTCTTTTCTGAAAGGTTTCAAAAACCTTGTAGGTATCTAAATTTTAATTTTCTATCGCAGATTGAGCAGATTAATTCTTATATTTTTTTTCATTTCTTGTCATTTCTCGCTCGAAACTTCGCGAGAGAAATAATACTAGATGCTCCATTCAGAATATTTTCAATCTTTGTCGAATTACGAGTGTGATTTACTTCGTCTGTTCGCTATGGCTCGAGTCTCCCTTCGGTCGAAATGATAAACCAGGCGTCGAACTCTTAACCTATACCTCATAACTCTTAACTCTTAACTCTTAACTAAAATCCTACCACTCATCTGTTCTGAAAGACGAAACAGGCAAACCTCCTGCACTAAACAATTCTGCTTTGGCAAAATCTTTAAACAAATATCTTACTGCAACTGGTTTCGCTACTTTATCAGAAGTCAAAACCACTGATTTTCTTCTTACTACGGTTTTTGCGGGATAAAACACTTTGTCTTCTCCTGCCAATTCAAAACCGGTAACTTCTTTATCATATGCTGTAATTCCGTTGGCGACATCATCAAAAGAAACTGTAACCGAACCGTCTTTTATTTCCATCGATTTGTATTTCGGACTTTCGAATTCGAAACCTTCAATTCCGTAAGTTCTGGCCAAAGCCTGAAAAGCCAGTCGGTTTCCGCCTTTTTCCTTGTCCATTGGGTGAATACTATTTTCTTCTCCAATATCCATTAAAACTACCATTCCTGAATTCGGGATTTCCTTTGTCGCTTTCAATTGTGCTTCTCTTAAATAAGCCGAATTGTATTTTTCCAGATAGTCTTTTGGATGAAATGTAGCATAATTAAACGGTGCGATCTGAGCGTAATAAAAAGGGAAATCGCCTTGTTTCCATAACGTTCTCCAACTGCTCACCATTTTCTTCATTAATGCTGCGTATTCATTAGCTTTTTCATAATTCGATTCGCCCTGATACCAGATACAGCCTTTGATTCCGTAGCCAATAACAGGCGAAAGCATTCCGTTAAACAAAGTTGTCGGAACACGATTTGGATCTTTCGCTAATTCTTCTTTTTTTGTTGGGATTTTAGCGCTTGCGAAATCTTTCAGCATTTCCTGATTCATCCACGCTTCCATGCTTGATCCTCCGTAAGAAACGTGAATTAAACCAACAGGAACATCTAAAACTTCTTGCAAAAGTGAACCAAAATACCAGGCTGTTGCACTAAAATTAGCTGTTGATTTTGGAGAAGCAACTTCCCATTGACCTTCAAAATTATCCAATGCTTCGAGAACTGTTGCTCTTGGAATCGTAATCAAACGAATGTTTTTATTGGTTGATCTTACAATGATTTCATTTCCGTTTTTCACAGGTTGCCCTTGAAAACCTTTCAAAGGCATTTCCATATTCGATTGTCCTGAGCATAGCCAGACTTCACCAATCAATACGTTTTTTACGATTACTTTTTCAGTTCCTTCCGTCACTTCTATCGTAAAAGGCCCTCCCGCAATTTGGGTTTGCAAGACCACTTTCCATTTGCCCAGATTGTCTGCTTTTGCTTTGTAAATCTTGGAATTCCAGGATGTTTTTATGGTAATGTTTCCATTCTTTTCTGCCCACCCCCACATTGGTGCATTCGACTTTTGCTGCAGCATCATATTGTCCGAAAACAATGCAGGTAATTTGATTTTTGCATGGATTTGAAAGCTTGCAAAAAGCAATAGAAGTGCAATAATTAAATTTTTAAAATGTATCATTTCTTAAGTTTTTTTTAGCCACGAATTTTATATTATAATCTTTCTACAATCATTCGTGAATTTCGAGGCTTTTTTTATTTTAAATTACAACGCATTAAAATCCGTTGTTCCAATCTGATCGTCCATCGGGTTAAAACCCGACGCTACAATATGAATCGTTCCTCCGGAACTTTTAAGTTACGCAAAAGAGCCATCGGTTCAAAACATATTATAGAGCTGGACTTTAGTCCAGTCCATAGGGTTAAAAACCCCACGCTATAATGTAAATCGTTCCTCAAAACTTTTACGTTACGCAAAAGAGCCATCGGCTCGAAACATATTATAGGGCTGGACTTTAGTCCAGTCTACAAGGCAAAAACATTTATTTTTCTTTCAAAATCACAACCGGCCCTAACAACCCTGCTTTTAATAAAGGCTCTCCCTCCAATCTAAAAGGCGCTGTTGTCCAGGTTAATCTTTCTTCTTTTGGTAATTTCTCATCACCAATTAGTCGGTTTGCCCATGTATTGGTAATTTTGATTTCGATTGTATTTTTTCCTTTTTTCAAGGCTTCAGAAATAGCAACTTTATAAGGGAAAGTCCAAATTGTCCCACACTCTTTTCCGTTAATGGTTACTTCTGCGAGATTAGCAATTGTCCCCAGATCCAACCAGATTTTATCAGTATTTTTTCCTTTCCAGTTAACCTCCTTTTTATAAATTACTGTTCCGGAATAATATTTAATCTGATCATTTTGAGATGTACTCCAGTCAAAAAGTTTGTTCGTTTTTACCACTTCTTTCGGACCTTTAAATTCAGGATCAAATTGCAATTCCCACTTTTCATCTAAAGTCTGAACCGTTTCAAATTCGGCTGCTTTATTATAATCCTTTGCAACGACTTCTTTTGTGTTTTCTTTAAAAATCACAAAACCCGACTCGTTTTTATCTAAAGTCAAAAGCACAATTGTACGTCCGTTTTCGATTTTCCAATTTACTAAAGATGAAGTTTTATCTGTTACAGGATTGTACCATTCCGGTCTTTTTCCGGCAACACGAAATGAAGCTTCAAACTCTCTTTTTTCTTCTTTCTGATTGGATATAAAGTAAATATCTTCCGTTGAAGATTTTCGATGTGTCCAGGCAATCGTTTGGGAATCATCTCTATTTAATTTTGGAAAATAAATATCCTGCTCAATTCCAATTGAAGTGAAGTCATTTCCCTGGTAAGGCAATTTAATAACCGTTCCTTTTCCTATTTTCCATGAAGAAACATTCTGTTTATTATTCCAGATTTCATCTAAAACACTCTGCCATTTTTGATGATTCTCTTTGGATTGTATTCCGGGTTGCAAATCTGGTTTTTCATCAATAAAAACGGTTGCTCCTTCTTTTATCAACTGAAGCATTTTTTCGGCTACAGCCAAAGAAATCAATTTATTTGGAGCCATTTTATGACTTCCCGGAAACAATAAAGCGCCGTACTCGATACTATTACTAAAGATTACTTTTCCGTTTTCTACTTTCGTATTATTCAATAAAACATCGGAGTTGAACGAATCATATTGATAACCATTCATGGCATTGATCCATTGCGATAAATCCGTAGAATTTTTAGTAGACGTTACTTCTTTTGGGATTTTAATACTTGGCTGACCTTCATTTTTTAATCTAATGGTTTCACTTTCAACTCTTGCTGCGCCAAAAACATTCGGAATAAAAGGTACCAATCGATCCGGAAGTACTGAACGCGATGGCAAATCTTCACCAATAAAAATGGCCAAATCAACAACAGGTTTTCCTTTTTGCAATTGAAACTGAACTCTCTGACAATAATCAAACCAGGCTTTTCCGGGTTTCCACCACGTTTGGTCTCTCTGAAAATAAGTTCCTATATCGTTTAAAGTCATTCCCGGTTTACGATCTATCCACGGATTATGAATGAAAACATGATAGAAAAGACGGTTAATTCCAAGAGCGTAATTTCGATCTGCTAAAGTTTTTAAATTTCCCGGATGTTCGTCCCAATCCATTCGTAACGCTGTAAAAGCTTCTGCCTGAATAATGTCTTTTCCGTAAATATGTCCGCCCGAAATAGCATCCAGCATATCGTTTGGTTTATCATGTGTTGGGCTTTTTAACCAAAATTCACCACTAGGATAATCGATATGTTTAAAATGTAAAAGTCCGTCGCTCATCATCGTTGGTGCCACATTCTCTGAACTGAATTTCACGTTTGCTTTTTTAGCTTCATCAGCTAATGTTGCAAAAAAGTTATCCGCAACCAATTCTGAAATCGTCTTTCTAACATCGTACAACACTTTCTCTGAAGTCTGAATATCTTTCACTGGAATTCCCGCCATAACCGGCAAATAATCTACTATATCATAACCTCTTCTCTTTTTAAACTCCTCTCTAAAAACGGGCGACCAGTTCTGGCTGCCGCATTCCCAGCTATCAATATGTAATATTTTGACCACTTTTGAAGCTAATTCAGGACCCGCAGTTCTAAGCATTTCGCCAAACCAATGATCCAATTGAAAACGAATGGCTTCAGGATTAAACTTATCTACTTCCAGACCTCTTCCTGCTCCTGCCGTCGCGTTTTCATGCCCTGTCGATGTATATCCAAAACGGATAATTCGCCAATTTTCTTTTGATGCAGCTTTCCAGTTTAGAATTCCTTTCTGATCCACAAACTTCGAGATATTAATCATTTTTGATGGATCAATACAATCAGCTCTACTGATTTCTTTGTCTGTTATTTGTGGACTCAAACGCCAAATGGCTCCCGACTTTCCCTGATAATTATCGATCAAGGGTTCATTCGACAAGAGTATTTTTGCGACTTTCAAACCCTGATTCCATTTTGCGGGATCAAGATCTTCTGCGCCTGGTTCTGTTCCTTCCGGATCATAAATGAACCTGAAATATTTGGCTTTTGTTGGTACAATACTATGGGTGTAAAAAGCATCAACATCCTGCCAGCCGTGACGCGGGGTTATCAATCGACCAAGGCTTTTAAAGTTTTTGCCATCATCACTAAATTCAATGATTAAACGATGCGCCTGATAATTATTTCCTTTGGTTTCTATCTGAATCGATTTGCATAAAAACGGCTCATTAAATTCATATTGTATCCAGCCTTTTTCCTTTAACCTAAATTGATCGTCTTTACTACTATCACTTAAAAATGATGCATCGAAATTAGGAACAGTAGATGTAATTCTTGGGCGATTTTGATTTGATGTTGTATATGCTTCTTTAACCGGAACAGCAAATGTGGCAATATCTTTATAATAGTCTTTGTAATGATTTGGCGTTGGTAATTGCAGTTTTTTGAAACTATAGCCGTTTACCGTAATATCAGCCCAAACTACTTTTTGCATCGACATTTCGGGTGTAATCCAGGGACCTCCGGCAACGGCAAAACCATCAGCGGGATGAAAAGCGATTTTTACGCCTAAACGGTCTGCTTCTGTCAAAGCCCAACGTACCAAAGTCCAGAATTCAGGACTTAGTTGTAAAACCGGCGGATTGATCAATGGCGGACTTGCCGGTCCTTTAATGGTCATTAAATAGGCACCCCCAATTCCGGCTTGTTTCATCGCTTCGAGATCAGCTGTGATCCCCTCTTTTGAGTAAGCACTTTGCATCCAATACCAATATACCCAAGGTCTTGAGGATTCGATTGTGGGCTGAAACGGATTATTTTCTTTTTTATGGATTTGCTGCGCGGAAATGAGTCCCGTGAAAAATAATACATAAAAGAAGATTGTTTTTTGGAACATTATTATTGTTTTTTTCATTCGTTTGGCAAACCCGACAGGTTTTAAAAACTTGTCGGGTTCAATACATACTATTTTATTCACATTTTTGTCATTTCGACGAAGGAGAAATCACACGCGAAATTCCGTAAAGAACTTCGATAATCTTTGTCGAGCTACTAGTGTGATTTACTTCGTCTGTTCGCTATCGGCTCGAGTATCTTTTCGATGGAAATAACAAAATATATCTTTAATCTCTAAGCTTCTAAACAGAAATACCTAACAGGTTTTAGAAACCTGTTAGGATAGATCATAACTTAATACTTAAATTTTTTCAAACTTTCATCCAGGCCATTTTTTGAACCTGAAAAAGGAACGAGATAAAAACTATATTGATAATCTCCGGACTTAATTTGATATTGTTCTAAAGGTTGGGCTACTAAAGTCCAACTGTCGTTTCCTCCCACTCCCATCTGAATCAAATCGATATTTACCGTTAAAAATCCCGGATCTTTCAGATCAAAAGTATGTTTGGCGGCGCTTAGATTTTCCTGCGTATATGGCCACGCGCTCATGCTTAAAACTTTGGAATCATCGACAACCAATAAACCTTTATTTTTTTGAGGTGTTCTAAAAGCCATCCATCTTACTTCTGTTCTGTTTGCGTTTTCCTGAGGTTTCACATAATGCTCCAGAAAATCATTAATTGGCAACGAATATTTCCCTACAAACGATCCAAAACTTCTGTCAATGTAATTCTCTAATTCTCCTTTTCCGTACCACGAAATCTGATCGAATTTTCTTTGTACTCCCATTTGCATTCCAATTTTTGGAATGTTTGGTAATTTGTTTGTTGCTTTCAAACTATAATCCACTTTTATAATTCCGTTTTTATTGATTTTATAAACAACCTGAACTTTCGCACTGTCTTTTATGACTTCATATTCACTCGTAATTGTTGTTCCGTC
Source organism: Flavobacterium sp. NPDC079362 (assembly GCF_050267765.1). Taxonomy (NCBI): domain Bacteria; kingdom Pseudomonadati; phylum Bacteroidota; class Flavobacteriia; order Flavobacteriales; family Flavobacteriaceae; genus Flavobacterium; species Flavobacterium sp. NPDC079362. Next base: position 183,958 of record NZ_JBNNFM010000004.1, read on the forward strand.
AATTGCAATCGCCATTTTTGTACTTACCACTTTTGGTTTTGCCTGATACCACGGTTTTAAAAGTTTGTGCGATTTCCAGCCTCTTTTGTCATTATCCGTAAGTGGTCTTACAAAATTAGGCAGCAGCGGTGCAAAAACCTGCTCTTCGCCATTGAAAACATAAGAACTCAAAGCTCCGTTTGCCTTGCTAATATTGATCTCAAATGATTTTCCTTTTATTTTAAAATCTGTTTCAGTTTCTGTTGTTTTAAACTTAGAATCTTTCTCTTTAAAATCAATTGTTACGTCTTGCTTTTTCAACAAAAACTGATCCTCTGCAACTGTATAACCTTTAGAAGCCCATAATTCCTCTTTTGAAAGCTGGAACTCGATATTCAGAAAATATTCGGCATCTTTTTTCAGTTTAGGCAGATATTGTTTTACATCTAAAATTGTAGATTGTCCTGCTTCTAAATTGAAAGGTTTTAATACCTGAGTTTTAATCACATTTCCGTTTTCTAATATTTTCAAAACCGGAATATAATCAGCTAAAGATTTTACGGCCTGACGATTTTTAATTTCTAATTGAAAATTATCTTTTAATGTACTTGTCGCCGGTTGGTAAATCCATTTGTTCTCATAAATAGAACCTTTTGGTTTTCCGTTAGAATCGACAATTCCTTTTGTATTGAAGTTTCCGTCATGGTATTTTTCGCCAAAATCTCCGCCATGAGCAAAAAATTCCTGACCCGTTGCCGGATCTTTTTTCAATAATCCCTGATCTTTAAACTCCCAGATGCAACCTCCAATAACTCTTGGAAGCGAACGGAATTCATCCCATAATTCTTTTAAATTTCCAACTGAATTTCCCATTGCATGAGAATATTCAACGAAAATAATTGGTCGTGTGTCTTTCTTCTGATCTACCAGAAACTTTGGTGTAAAAACTCCCGGATAGAATCGGCTGACCATATCAACGTACGGCTCGTCTTGCGGATTTTCGAATCTGTACGCGTGATCGATTGTTTTAGGATATCTTGGATCAAGTGGATCAATATAACCTTCTAATCTCGGGTTTCCTTGTGCGGGTTCATAATGTACAGGACGTGTAATATCAAAATCGTGAACCCAACCTGCCATTGCAGCATGATTTGGTCCTTTTCCGCCTTCATTACCTAAACTCCAAAACACAACTGACGGATGATTTTTATCTCTTTCGACCATTCTCGTCATACGTTCTAAATACGCATTTGTCCATTTTGGGTCATTGCTTAGTTTTCCGCCAATACCATGAGTTTCCTGATTGGCTTCGTCCATCACCATGATTCCGTATTGATCACATAAATCATAGAAATAAGGATCGTTAGGATAATGGCTGGTTCGGATAAAGTTGAAATTGAACTTTTTAATGGTGGTAATATCTTCCTTAATATCTTCTCTTGTAACTGCTTTTCCTCTGGTTGGATGCTGATCGTGACGGTTTACACCATAAACATAAGTCTCTTTTCCGTTGATAAGCATTTTTCCGTTTTCCTTGGAGAATTCAACTGAACGAAAACCAACTTTACAGCTTTTTGCTTCTGTAATATTTCCGTTTGCATCTTTTATCGACATTACCAAAGTGTACAAATTAGGCTCTTCTGAACTCCATTTTTTTGGATTAGTGATATTTTCCTTAAACATTCCAAAACGTACATTATCCAGACGAGGATAACTTTCGTTGATCATATCGATCACCGGTTTTTTAAGTGGTTCTTTGAATAAAGCTACATTATTGGCATCGTATAATTGTGCCTGAAAAGTATAATCCTTGATTTTTTCGCCTGTCAGGTTTTCAACTTTTGGTCGCAGTTGAAAAGAAGCGTCTTTGTATTCTTTGTCTAATTTGGTTTGATAAAAGAAATCCTGAATGCGTAATTTTGGCTCTGCCATAATAAAAACTTCACGCTGGATTCCGCTTACGCGCCAATGATCCTGATCTTCAAGATATGAACCGTCTGTCCAACGAATTACCTGAACCGAAACTACATTTTCGCCTTCTTTTAAATACGGCGTAATATCAAATTCCGAAGGCAAAAAACTATCTTCTCCATATCCTAAAAATTCTCCGTTCAGCCAAACCTGAAATCCGGAACTTACAGCTCCAAAATGCAAAGTTACTGTCATATCTTTCCAATTTTCAGGAACGGTAAAACTGCGTTGATAGGACCCAACTCCGTTATAATCTTTAGGAATAAAAGGTGGATTTATAGGTCGAAACGGATAAACGGCACTTTTGTAAATTGGAATATCATAACCTTTTAATTCCCAATTTGACGGGACTTCTATTTTTTTCCAGCCATTGACTTTTCCTTTATAAAAATCTCTAGAAGCTTCTTTAAGATTAGATGCATATTTAAAATCCCAATCTCCAGTAAGCATTTTAAGTCGGCTTTTTGTTCTGTCTCCTTTTAAGGCATCTTCGATATTTGTGTATGAATATGCCGTTGCTCTTGATGGTTGTCTGTTGATACTCGTAACCGTTGGATCTTCCCAAGGAGCAAATTCGTACTTTTTAGGTATTTCGGGAATTCCCGCAGGTTCTCCTGTTACGGATTGGGCATTTCCCATAACCGTAAAAAGTAAGATGCAAAATGTGAAATATAATTTATTAATCGAAAATTCAAAATTGAAAAATTGACGAATATAAATTGACATTGATTTTAATTCATTCATTATTAACTTATTATATTATGTAGTCCCTACGGGACAAAACTTATTTGCAAATGTTTTTTTTGCTTCCAACATTTAATTCCTAACGGAATATTTCGCAGATATTAAATATTGATTTCTACCTTCTTAATACTACCAATATTAAATTCCTAACGGAATATCTAGTAGTGATTAAATATTGATAGCAACATCGGCAGCTAATGTAAAAATGTCCCGTAGGGACTATACCTATTGGCAATTCAAACTGAGACTGAGACTGAAAACTATTTCTTCTTCTCTGGCGGCGCCACAAAATTCGTTTCGCTTTTGCCTAAATCTTTAGAAGTTGCTACTGCAATTCCTCTTTGTTCTGCTTTATTTACGGCGCAATAAAAATGATATACTATTCCGTTGTGTTTTACTACAAATGATTTGTGTGCAAACAAATCGTCATAAGGTTCAGATGATTTGATTAAATCTTCGCCTTTCCAATCGTTCCAGTGAATCAAATCATTCGAAACCGCAAAACGGTTAAAAGCTCCGGGTTTCCAGAAAGCACCAAAATAAAACATCACCCAGGTATCGTTAATTCTCTGAATGTATGGATCGCCTGTAATTCCTTTATGATTGTTCAATATTGGATCTTTACCAAAACGTTTCCAGCTTTTCATATCGTTAGAGACTGCCATTCCAATTCTTTCTGCTCCTTTTGCTGGTTTCAAACTATCGCCACGGGCATTGTAATACATGATGAAATTATGTCCGGTTTGTTTTTCTGTATCTCTGATTACGGTATTTTTATACATCGTGCTGTTATCCCACCAGCTTACGTCCTTATCTTTTGGAGTCAGAACAGGTTTGTCCAGACGATCAAATTCATGCGCTTTTGTTGGTGATTCTTTGGTATAAGCCATTCCAATAGACAATACTCCGGCTTCGTAACCTTTGCTGTCTCCGCCAAAATAACTCATCCAGTATTTGTCATCGTATTTTTCCCATTCGTAACTTCCTCCCCATGTTGGATCCTGCAACGAAATATATCCTGCTTTTTGGTTGACATCCCAATGTTGTTCATTTTCAGAAAAAGACATTACTTTTCCTAAATGTTTCCAATGCAATAAATCATCACTTTCTGCCAGCCAGGTTTCGTAACCTCTTCCGCCATAGATTAAATACGTCATGAACCATTTTCCGTCTTTTCTAAACACACTCGGACAATCCATTTTATAGGAGTTGTCTGTGGGAACCATGACCAAACCATATTTGTAAGGCGTTTTGATCTCGTTGTAAATCTCCTGCATTACGGTTTCGTTGATTTCTCTTTTCTTGTATTTTGTTGCACAACTTGTTATGGCAAGTACTGTTAAGGCGATTAATAAATATTTAATTTTCATTTTATGTTATTTTTGCCACGAAGGCGCTAAGTCGCTAAGTTTTTTATTTGTTTGCGAACAATTTAATCTCGCAAAGACGCAGAGTCGCAAAGTTTCTATATTCTTTACTCTATACTCTATATTCTATTCTTTAAAATCTTGTTTCTTATATCTTTTTTCTATTTCTTCAATTCTTCTAAACGGGATTCCATTACGTCTTTGTTTAATTTTACTTTAACCATTCCCATTGGGTGAAATCTTCTTTTTAGGTCGATTGCGGCGTAAACAATGGTGTAAGCGTCATTTCCTTCTGGAATTAGACATAATGGCGTTCTCATAATATCCCACCATTTATCGACTTTTGTTTCTATGGGAAGATATCTTGCTTCTCCCCAATTTTTACCATCTTTTGATACTGAATAGGCGATCATATTAGGCAAATGATGTCCCCAACCGTCCGGTCCTCCATCAAAAATGGCAATATATAAACCGTTTGGTAGCTGACTCACAATTGGATTTTCTACAAAAAACGGATGCATTGTCTTTATCGGATTATTGCCCTCTTTTATTCTTGACCATGGACCTTCTAAACTTTTTGATTCGGCTAAAGCCACAAACCAGCCTTTTCCTGATTTCTTTGGATAATCTGCCCAGGAATTAAAAGGATATGCTCCGCTGTAAAAACCAAAATACTTATCGCCTACTTTATAAGGAAAAAATGAAGCCACGCCCTGACGCCCCTCCCAAGGTTCTGAGTCTAATCCCGGTTCCATAATGATTCCCATATCCTTGTACGGACCACCAATTCCGTTGATACCGTCTACTGTCGATTCACATCTCCAAATTCTTCCAAATGAATGATTTGGTTCTATTTCTTTACTCACTGTATAGGCTAAATAATAGCCGTACCATTTGTTTGCCTTTTCGTTAAAAACCGGCATATACGACCAAATTGCGGCACGGCGATCATTCATTGGGTTATCGTCTTCGGTTACGGCGTATGTACCGCTTGCCTGATATATAGTAGATTCTCTTTTCCAGTGAATAGCATCTTTACTGCTCCAGTGTCCGATTCTTGTTTTTACGCGATCATAATAATAATCTACTCCTTTTTCTCCGGCTCTTTCGGTTGGAAACATATGATACGTATCGCCTACTTTTACCACGCGTCCGCCTTCAAAACCGCCTTGAATTCCTTCGGTTCCGGGCATTCCTTCTTCTACAACAGGTTTATTTTCTCCTCCAATAATTTCGAAAAGGGGTTTCTCGTCTGAAAATCCTTCAACGATAAACGTTGGATTCCATAATTTACCGTTCGGAAGTTCTGCGTTTCTTAAGGTTAATTTTTGACTGCTTTTCACAACACCCAAAAGGGCGAACAATCCTTTTCCCGGATTTATAGTCTGGGTTCCTTTAGGATAAGAAATCGCATAAATATTTATTGGCGGTAAACCTGTAATGGTTACTGCATTTTCTAAAACTAATTTTGAATTTGCATTATTATTTAATTGAAGATATTCCTGATTATTTTCTTGAAAAACCCCAATCAAAACCTGAACCGGTTCTTTGAATTTTAATTGCAAAGGAGTGTTTGTTCCTTTTTTATATGCTTCTAAAGGAAGTTCTACACCTTGCAAACCTTTCAATTCCGGGGCTAAACGAACAATATTATGTTTGCTTCCTGAAAATACGTGTGCGTACTGTGTTGTTTTGAATGTTTTGTAGTTTGATTTTATAACTTCAAAAGAAGCGGGTTTTAATCTCTGGCTCTGTGCCAGAACTGAAAATTGAAGACAAACTGAAAACAATACCAGAAAAACTGTATTTAATTTGAAATTGTATTTTGTATTTTTTGAAAACATTGTTTTTTTATTTTTTGAGTTTTTTTGTCATTCCAATGAAGGAGCCCGAGCGATAGCGGACAGACGCAGTAAATCGCATTAGAAATTCCCTACTTATAATCGACAATCTTTGTGGTTACGCGTGTGATTTCTCCTTCGTCGAAATGACGCACTAGACGTTTACAAACTGTGGACTAAAAACTAATTGCTTTATAACTCACTTTATATTCAATATTAGGTTTTACAATCAATTGATATTTATTTTTAGCTAATGCTGTAATTATTCCTGAATTTGTTTTAGGCTTAGCTGAACTTTCAAAAATCAATTTCCCTTCGCCTTCAGCCGCTTTTACTGTGATTTCTTTGGTACTGCAATACAATTCTACTTCTCCGTTTGGCGTTGGTACTTTTCCCTGTATCCATTTTAAACCTCCTAAATTAGGTTTGATTTCGTATTCTGAATATCCTGGTAAAGTTGGTTTTACGCCCAAATAATATTTCCCTAACAAATAAATTGGGCTTGCTCCCCAAGCGTGGCAAAGGCTTTTACCGTAAGGGCGTCCGTACATGGTTAAATGTTCTGCTCCTTTTTTGTTTGGGTTATACTCTTCCCAGAAAGATGTTGCGCCCTCTTTTAGCATTCCGCCCCAATAATCTTTCATTTCTTTTAATACGTAATCCTGTTCGCCCATAGCACACAAAGCTTCTAACTCGTAAAAACGCATGTATGGCGTTGTGATTTTAAGAATATCATTATTGAGCAGTACCTTATTTTTTATACTTTGTTTTTGCTCTTCATTAAAGTAATTGAAAAAAATACCGAACATATTAGCGTATCTCGTTACAATATCTTCTACTTTGCCGTTTATACGCTGATGCTTCATAACGTTTTGTTTTTTATCCCAAAACACATCAAATAATTTTGTCTTTAAATCATCAGCTAATTTTTTATACTCTTTTTGGTCTTCCTTTTCACCTGCAATTTCAGCACTAACCGCCATCGCTTCTAAACTTCTTGCTAAAAGCATTTGCTCAAAACTAACCTCGCCTGTTTTTGGTAATCCGTCTGCCCAATCAATAAAAACCCAATCGCCTTCTAGTGGTTCCAGGAATCCGCTTGTGTTTCTTCTTTTTAAACAGAATTCCATAAGTGACTTCATTCGCGGATAAAAAGTTGTGATAAATTTTGTATCGCCTGTGTGTAAGTAATAATCGTAAACACCCACAAACCAATAGAGCGAATAATCCATTATGATATTAACGTGAGCCGTCACAGGTTCTTTTCCACGAAGCGCTAACATCGTTCGTTCTACAGAAGCCGAATCAAAGAATAAATAATAATTCATTAAATAACTTTGATATGCGTCGCCAGACCAAATCCAACGGTCGCGTTTAATTCCGTCTATAAAAAATTCGCGGGACGTTAGATGCATTGTGTAAGCGGACACATCCCAAATTTGATTCAATAATTGGTCTGAAGATCTGAATGCACCACGATAGTCTAATGGCAAATATTCATAAAGCATCGAAATAGAATCATATTTTACCGTTGCATCTGCCTGAACCTGAACGTAGCGGAACGCTTTGGATCCATTATGTGTGTATGTTGCAGGCTGATTTCCATCAAAAGATAAATGATCTAAGGTTTCGCATCTTGCAGAATCCAGCGCTTCTTCACGAGATTCACCATAATAAAGTGCTACTTTACCTTTTCCCTTTAAACCATGAATTTTAATGTAACCAAAAGTTTCTTTACCGAAATCTACTAATTGACCAGTCCCTATTTTTTCTGCTTTTTTAGCATTCATAGGCTTGGTAGTCAGTTTAAATCCTGAAGGTTTATTCTCTGGTGCATCAAAATTCCAGGAACCAACAGGCACCCATGGTGTACCGGATTGTTGTGCTTTTCCTGTTTCATCAATCCAAAGTTTATCTTCGTTGGTCACTTTCCAGGAGGCGTCAGATTTAACATATTTACCATCGATATAAATTGTCGGCAATACTTCCTGATTATAAACTTTGAAGGAAATTTTGTGTTTTCCGGCGGGAATAGTTATTGATTTTGGCTGCCCATAAACCTGAATACCATCTAAAAGTAATTGGAAAGGTCCTTCTGAATAAATTTTTACTTCGTCTGGTGTTGGAATATCTACTTCTGTTTGAAAAGTTACCAGCGCATAAGGACTATAATATTGCCAAAGCGGCGGAAATACCGCTTCGCGTTCTGTACGTTTTACCTGCATTTTATTGCTTAACCAAACTTCAAAATCTCCTGGATACCAGATCCATGTCGCTTCTTTTGATTTTTCCTGCGCAAACAGAAAAACCGAAGAACAAAAAATAAGACAAACAAGCAAAAATCTGGAAATTGAAAATTGGTTCTGCATATAACAATAATTTAAGGCTAAAGATAAACGTTATTTTTACATTTCATACCCTGCACTGTCCTGTTTACGCGGAATAATTAACCTTTTTTATACCATGACCGTAATTTTAGTCCCTTTTTTTTATTTAATTCTTTAAATTTTATTTGATTTTTTTTCAAATAGATAATGGGTTGTGAGATTTATCACTCAGGCTTCTTAAAAACTATCATAAAAAAAAATGCTTCAGGGATTCTGAAGCACTTTTTTTATTATTCTTTAAAGTTGATCTGAGTTTAATATCCATTAAAAATATAAATAATCAATACTTTGTGATCTTTTCAATCTTAGTATTTGCCATGATGATAATTATATCTTTTTCATGTCGAACTGTTACAGATCGCCCGTATTCGAAACCGATATCTTTTAATTGTCGTTTTCCTGATCGCTTTATTTAAGTTTTTACTTTCATTAAAGAAAATATAGTAAAAATTTTATTAAAAACAATAACTAAATATATTAAAATTATAATTTTACAGCACTTTTGAATAATTTTATTATACTTTTCATTATATTTAAAATACATCATATTTGCATAAAAAAGCAATAAATCAACATTATGTCGAAACTTAAGTTAAATAAAATAAAAGTTGTTTTAGTTGAAAACAATAGAAGTAATAAGGAATTAGCTAAACATTTAGGTAAAACTGTATCCACTGTTTCTCGCTGGTGTACTAATGAATTTCAGCCTTCTATTGAAACACTTTATGAAATTTCTAAATTTTTGAAAGTTGATGTTCGAGAGTTGTTGGTTTCTACTCTACCAAAATAAAATATAAAAAATCTTTTTAACCAGTACAACAATCGCAATATTGTCATTTAGACAAAAGGGAGAAATCACACAAGAAACTCCGCATAGAAATTAGTCAATCTTTATCGAAAATTGAATGCGATTTACTTCGTCTGTTCGCTATCGCTCGAGTCTCCCTTTGGTCGAAATGACAAATAGTACGCAAAAAAACAAAAAAAGACTGCCTTTTTGAGACAGTCTTTCGTTTTTATTAGAAGTTTGTTTTTATATAGTTTCAATTCCCATTAAAAACAAAATACAAAGCCAAAATAGTTAATCCCAACAAACCAAACAACAGCTTAACTTTCATACTAGTTTTAGGAATATCAACTTCAACTGAAAAATTGGTTTCAGGGCTTTTATCTAATAATGAGATTATAACTGCTGCGACTAATAATACGGCAAAAATGTAAAATGAAATCAATAAAAAGTGTGGCCAAATTGCATATTTATCGGCAGGAAATATCCATAGATATAAAACTCCCACAAATAAACTAAATGCAGAACCCCAGGATAATGTAACGTTTACAGCTTTTTTTGTAGTTGGTTTCCAAAAAATACTTAACAGAAAAACGACAGATAATGAAGGTGCTAAAAAGCCCAAAACCGCTTGAAATATATTGAATAAATTTTGTCCTTTTATATTATCGATTGCAATGGCAATCAGAATTGCAAACAAACATCCGGCTGCAATGGTGATTCTTCCAATCTTAATCTGTTCTTTTATAGTAGCTGTCGGGTTGATTTTCTTGACATAAATATCATTCGTAAAAACGGTACTTAACGCATTTAGCGACGAACCAATTGTTCCTACCAAAACGGCAATCATCACACAAATAACCAAACCGTTCATTCCGCTTGGGAACAGATTTGTGACCATTGTCATATAAGCCAAATCAGAGTTTTTGCCTAATTCAGGATATAAGGCGTAACAAAGGATTCCCGGTAAAATAAACAAAGGCAACGCCATAACTTTTAGCCAGCCAATGAAATTTACTCCCAATTGTCCCTGTTCCAGATTTTTGGCTCCTAAAACACTCTGCACCATTGATTGATCTGTACAAAAGAAAGCCACAGCAGCAACAGGATATCCTAATAAAATGGCGGGCCATGGATAATGCGCATCGTTTGCCGGCTGTACTAAATTCCAGAAATTAGAAGGTGTTTTTGCAATTAAAACATCAATTCCTCCCAATTTTTGTAAACCTAAATAAGATAAGGTTAATGAAACGACAATCAATAAAATCATCTGAAAAACATTGACTTTCGCAATGGCTTTTAATCCTCCGGCAAAAGTAAAAATTCCTGAAAAAATTACTAAAACTGTCACACTTTGCCACATTGGGATTCCAAGAATCTGACGTACTAAAACACCTCCGCTGAATAATCCTAATGATAACCAACTTACCAAAATTTTGACTAAAGCATACCAAGCTAAGATATTTTGTGTGCTGTCGCCATAGCGTTTTCCCATATATTCCGGCATTGTACTTACTTTGCTCGCAATATAACGCGGTGCAAAAACCATTGCCAAAAGCAGTAAAAAAACAAAGGCGTACCACTCAAAATTTCCTGCTACAATTCCGGTTGCGTAACCAATACTCGCAAACGCCAATAACGAAGACGGACCAACATTTGTTCCCCACATATTGAACCCAATGCTGTACCAGTTTAATGAATTTCCAGCCAGAAAAAGGGTTTCGTTTTTCTTGCTTTGCTTGACGCTAACAACCCAGCCAATAATTAATAAAGCTACCAGATAAACGGCAACAATTATAAAATCGAGCGTTGTTAATTTATCGTAGATGCTGTTCATAGCCCGTATTCATTAAGAACGTCAGCTAATTTTACTGGCAATCCGGTTTGTAGTGATTTATCCATCGCTTGTAGTAAAGCTACGGTTCCTATGCCTTCTTCCATATCCGGATACGCCGTAAATTTGAGCTCGATGCTGTCTACAAAATATTCCAGATAATTTTGATATTCTCCTGCGTGATGGCTTTGCCCTTCAAAACGGAAATAATGTTTTAAGGTTGAATCTCCCCACGTAATTACTTTTTCTTCGCCGGTTTTGTCTGTAACAGCATAACGCAATTCATGGTAATCTGCCTGACTTGCGCCTTCAGTTGCTCTTAAAATCGTACTCATTCCGCTATCACGTTGCGCAGGTTGTGTTGGCGAAGTATACACACCACTTACTCTGGCAATTCTTCCGTCTGTGGCTTTAAATATAAAATGCATCGTATCTTCATTTTTCAAACCCGCAGCACTTCCGTTACTGCTGATCATTCCATAACCCATTACTTCTTCGATATTAGGTAAATACCATCTGATAAAATCTACTGGATGACTTAAACCACCGTACAGCCATCTGAAAGACTGCAACAACGACCATTCTTTCTCTAAAAACCATCTGTGATCAGCGTGATACTGCGCTTCGATAGTAATTAAATCTCCTATTAATCCTTCTTCATAATCTTTTCGCTGTCTTTTTGCAGGTTCAAAAAATCTTGAACTCTGACCTATAAAAACCTTTTTACCTGTTTTTTTACTGAGTTCTAAAAGTGCTGCAGCATCAGAAAGATCATCAATAAAAGGTTTGGTACAAACTACATGTTTCCCGTGTAATAAAGCTTGTTTTATATGTTCAGCATGCAAATGATCAGGTGTATAAATGGCGATGATATCAATGGAATCATCTTTTAGTAAATCATCATAATTGGTTGTGTAGGAATGGAAATCAAATTCCCTTGCTCTCTTTTTACACAATTCTTCGTTTCTGTCGCATACTTTTACGAGTTCTAATTTTGAACTTCCTAAAGCTGCAGACATGGTGCTTCGGCCTTCTCCGAGTCCTAAAATGGCTATTTTTAACATTGGTTTTTTGGTTTTCTATAGTTTGTAAAGTATACTGACAGGTTTTTAAAACCTGTTAGGTATCATCATTTTTTTTTCACAGATTAAAAAGATTCAAATGATTTTAATCTGTCTAATCTTTTTATCCCGATAGCTATCGGAAGTAGCTTACTTTCTTATTGGCTAAACATACCTAACAGGTTTTGGAAACCTGTTAGGATAAATAATGTGTTATTATTTCGATTCTACTTTATTTAGAAAGATCCAGGTTTCGTCTGGTTTTGCTCCTTCGATTCCGGTTTGGTATTTTTTCATTAAAGTATTCCATTCGTCAACACGCGGATTATTTTGGGTTGTTTTTGGATTCAGTTTATCCAAATTTTCTCCTTTAGGAATACTGATAATTAGCATGAGTTGTTTTTCGTTTTTGAAAACCTGCAATTGCTGGAAATCGGCATTACAGAAACCTTTTGCTATTTCAGGCCATTTTTCGAATTGCGTCGTATGATAATCAACATACTCCTTTTGCATTTTTGAATCATCGACCAAATTGGCTGTCAAAACAATATTCTCCCATTCTGATGCCGGTTTTGAATCTTTGCATCTGTCAAAATTTTGGAAATCATAAATCGGATTTTCATAGATTTTAATTTGAATAGATGGAAAAGCCAAAGCCAACTTTCGTTTGGTTCTTTCGGGCTGATTCATCTTGCCATAAATCACCAAATGATTTTTCCATTGGTACAACGATTCGCCTACAATTCGAAATCCTTTTATAGTTGATTTTATTTTTTCGATATCAAAATCAGATCCTGTTAATTCTATCGCAACTGATTTTGGCAATTCTTGTAATCCCCAGCTTTCATCAATAAAAACCTCTTTTGTTAAATCCGTATAGGGTGCTCTGATTCCGGCGGCATCTTTGATTTTAGTAATTACATAAGGATTATTATCCTGCCAAATATTGCCTTCAGGACCGTTATTGTTTTTTAGGATTTTCTCCGTTGCAATCCAATTATTTTTGATCGTAAATCCCTGACTTCCTTCATCAGTATACAAATACAACCATAAAAACGGATCATGAGAATAAGGACTGTTGTAAACTTTATCGATATAATTCTCTTCGATTCTGCTGTTTGGTTGTGATGAAAGGGTATAAATGCCCGAAACATCATGGAGATGTTTGGCGTAATGATGAATTTTATTTCCAAGGATTTTATTGTTTTTCATCACATTTGCCGTGTGTGTCCAACCCCAGCCCATTGCAATTCCGGAGTAGGATACATCTGAAATTTCGTTGTGTTCAATCGTAATATTGCGAACAAAACCAGCGCTGATTCCCAGCGTTCCCCAATCTTCAGTGGTAACGTTTGTAATCAAATTATCCGCAATTAATTCATCAGAGCAAATTTCTCTTTCGTCTTTTACATTCAATGGTAAATGGGCTTCAAAAGCTTCTTCAGAAAATACTCCAACGTTTATAGCGCTTCCGCCAATGTCTTTGAATAAATTTCCTTTTACGATATTATGATTTGTACCTTTATTTAAATCTAATCCTGTTGAGGCCAAATGCTCAAAACGACAGGATTCAAACTGAATATTATTAGCATAATTTACTTCTACCGCCGCTCTTGGTCTTCCTACCCACGCCTGATTTTCTAAACTGGCCTGATTGGGAGTTCCCGGAATTTTTAATTTATAAGCATCAAGCAAATACAAACCAGATTGCAACGGAACGTGACCTTGCTGCGAAGGACGAAGCCAATTGCTGTATTGAAACGATATTCCTTTAAATCTAAAATCGTGTACCGGAGCATCGATAGTTCCTTTTACTTCTAGTAAATTTTCTAAAACAGGAATCGTTACTTTAGCCGAATTCATATTTTCTCCGGCTCTTGGGATATAATAGACTTTGGCATTTTTCTTATCCAAATACCATTCTCCGGCTTCATTCAGCATCGAAATTCCGTTGTTTAAAAAGAAAGCTGAATTTCCGTTTTTTTTCGAAATCCATGGTGCTGGCCACGGATGTTCGCTTTGAATACGGCTTTCCGGCTGTTCAAACGAAAGTCTTGCGCTGTCTTTTTGAACTTCGATATTTTTGATTCGAAGATTGGCAACAGACCACCATTGTGTGATAAACATTTCCATTCCCGCTTCAAACTTAACAGACTTGTCTTTAAACGGAATCCAACACGTTTGCGATTCATGATCCCAGGACAAAATACGGTCCATAGTGTTTCCGGAAGTGCTCTTAGCCCTGACTGCTTTTTTATCATTTACCCATAACTGACGGTAATTAATAATTTCACCTGCAATTTTAGGCGCATCAGCGACCCAGACATTGGCTTTTTTTATGCCGTTTATTGTTGTGGCTTTTTTCCAGTTTTTAATTTCAAATCCACCACTTATTATTGGTTTTGCATTTAGATCTGCCACAATTGTTGTTGGACTTTCCGGAGTTCCTGAATCTTCAGGTCTTACAAACAATGGTTCGTTTAAATAATACGTACCGTTCATTACGATAATCTGAATCCCGCCTTTTATAGATGGATCATTTAATCGGCGTAGTTCTCTGGCTTTTCGCATTGCCATTTGTACCGTTGCCACAGGATTTGCTTTTGTGCCTGCATTGGTATCTTTTCCGTTTGGAGCAACCCAAATCTCAGCAGCGTTGACTGAAAAGACGGTACAGAAAATAAAAAAAACAATGAAAATTTTACGAAAGGAATTTGAATGCATTATTTTGAATTTTTAAACTTTTTTTGGTATTAAAATTATTGGGGAAATAATTTAAAGTAATAAAAACTTTACATCAGTAGATATTTTAACATTTACCTTAAATATATGGCACAATTTAAAAGAACATAAAAATATAAGTATCCTGTACACTCCTGCTATTATTGAAATTAAGACAGTGAAAAGATATTTTCTTAACTTTTACTATTTCTTTTGTGGCAATCTTTCGATTAAAGAGAATATTTAGAATAATTTTTTATAGATTTGTGTAATCGATTACATTTAAGTTTTATGATTAATAGTATTCCATTTTTTCTATATCAATAAAAAAACAAAGGTCATTAAACAGATTTAGCAAATAAACGCTTTCGACTCAGATTTAAATTTTAACCATAATACATTATCAATGAAAACTAACCCAATTAACTTTTTACGTATTGCTTTGGCAATTATGATTGCAAGTTGTTCGCAGAACATTGTCTCCCAGAATTCGCAATCTTACGACACTTACAAGAACATTGAGTTTAAAATGGCAAAGGTCAAAGAACCTGTAATTCCAAAAAACAGTGTAAACATAAAAGACTTTGGCGCTGTAAATGGCGGGTATGTTTTAAACACAAAGGCTTTCGCAGATGCTATAGACGCGGTTTCAAAAAAAGGCGGTGGAAAGGTAATTATCCCTCCGGGAATCTGGCTTACTGGCCCTATTATTTTAAAAAGCAATCTCGAATTGCACGCTGAAACCGGAGCACTGATCAAATTTTCTCCTGATAAGAGTTTGTATCCCATTATCGAAACGAGTTTTGAAGGGCTTAATACATGGCGTTGCATCTCTCCTATTTATGGCAAAAACCTTGAAAACATTGCTTTTACCGGCAATGGTGTCTGGGATGGTTCAGGTGAAGTTTGGAGACAGGTTAAAAAGAGTAAATTAACTGAGGGGCAATGGAAAAAATTTGTTGCTTCAGGCGGCGTTCTTAATAAAGACAAAACGAGCTGGTATCCTTCAGAAGTTTTTATGAATGCTTCTAAAGGTGCGGATCAAAATGTACGTCCTGACTTAAAAACGAAAGAGGATTTTGAAAAAATTCATGACTTTTTGCGTCCGGTACTGGTAAGTATTCAAAACAGTAAAAGAGTTTTATTTGACGGACCTGTGTTTCAGAATTCTCCAGCATGGAACATTCACCCTTTAATGGTTGAAGATTTGATTGTGCGCAATATAACGGTTCGTAATCCTTGGTATTCTCAAAATGGAGATGGCCTTGATGTAGAATCGTGCAAAAATGTGATCATCGAAAATTCTAGTTTTGATGTGGGTGACGATGCGATTTGTATTAAATCAGGAAAAGATAAAGATGGACGTGATCGTGGTGTTCCTTGCGAGAATATCATCATAAAAAACAATATCGTATATCACGGACACGGAGGTGTAACCGTAGGAAGCGAAATGTCCGGTGGTGTAAAAAACATGCATGTTTCAAACTGCACTTTTATGGGAACTGATGTTGGATTACGTTTTAAAAGTAACCGCGGACGTGGCGGTGTGGTTGAAAACATTTATATCTCAGATATTTTTATGACTGATATTCCTTCTCAGGCGATTTCTTTCAACCTTTATTACGGAGGAAAATCAATAGCAGAAACATTAGAAGAAGGTGGAGATAAAATCATCAATAAAGCAATGCCTGTGAATGTTGAAACGCCACAATTTAAAAACATTTCGATCAAAAATGTAACGATTAAAGGTGCTCAGCAAGCAGTATTTTTACAAGGTTTGCCTGAAATGAATTTAGAGAATATCGAAATCTCGAACTTAATCGCTACGGCAGAAAAAGGTTTTTCGATTATTGATGCTAACGGAATCAAAATCACTAATGCAAAGCTGGATATCGCAGACAGTACTATTTTCGAAATTTACAATGCTAAAAATTTGTCTTTGAAAAATGTGGAATTCAATTCGACATCAGCAAAAGCAATTTCCATTAATGGAGAAGCTTCTCAGAATATTGAATTTACTTCATCAACTAATTTTAATTTTGCAAAGAAAACTACTATTGGGGAGACTGTTCCTAAAGGGGCTGTGAAGTTTTAATTATAGAGTATAGAGTATAGAGTATAGAGTATAGAGTATAGAGTATAGAGTATAGAGTATAGAGTATAGAGTATAGAGTATAGAGTATAGAGTATAGAGTATATA
>NZ_JBNNFM010000004.1:200946-267062 GCF_050267765.1 Flavobacterium sp. NPDC079362
AGAGTAATAAAAAAGCAGGCTTTCCGATGGAAAGCCTGCTTTTTTATTGAATTTCTTTTTGATTTCGAAATAAAAATCTTCGTACGTACCACGACAATCGATCTAGATCTTTGCGGAATTTCTTGTGTGATTTCTCATTCTTCGAAATGACAAACTTTATGGTCATTTACTGCCATTTTATTCGCAATCTTTTCATCCTGAGGAACGAAGGATCACGCTCGTGAATCGACAACGTATTTTATAATCCTTTGTGGAGTTTCCTGCGGAGATTTCTCTTTCGCAAAGGTGACAAGATTATGATATACAACATCAAACCTGACAGGTTTTAAAAACCTGTCGCGTTTCTTTGTGTAAAATCAGGATGAAATATTGTGCGGTTATTTATAACTTATAAAAAGAACTCGCATTCTCAAACCAAATCTTATTCTGATCTTCTGTAGAAAGTTGTGACATATAATCTTCTAAGGTTTGTACTACTTCAGAATAATCGGAGGCGACATTCAAAACTGGCCAATCTGATCCGAACATTAATTTATTGGCAGTGAAATTTTCGAAAATAACATCTAGATACGGTTTTAGATCAGATGGTTTCCAGGAGTTCCAATGAGCTTCTGTGACCATTCCTGAGATTTTACAGCTTACATTTTCGTATTTTACAATTTCCTCAATTCCTTTCTTCCATGATGCAATATCACCTGATTTTATATCCGGTTTTGCGATATGATCGATTACAAAAGGCTGATCGGGAAAATGTTTTACCAAATTTATTGCAGCGGATAATTGACGATGAAAAATTAAAATATCGTAGGTATAATTGAACATTTTTAAAGCTGAAATTCCGTTACGAAAATCTTCTCTAAACATAAAATCATCGGCTTCGCCCTGAACAACATGACGAAATCCTTTTATGTTTTTAAAAGAAGAAAAATAATTTAGTCGTTCTTCGATATTTGAAGCTCTTAAATCAACCCAACCCACGATTCCTTTTATAAAATCATTTTTTGAAGCTAAATCTAAAAGAAACTCAGTTTCCTCTTCAGACTGACTGGCATGAACGGCTACGCAACCTGAAAATTGATTTTGTTGCAATAAAGGCAAAAGATCTTCAGGCAAAAAATCTCTTTGGATCTTTTGCATCGAATCGTCAATCCAGCTGTCTCTTACGGGATCAAATTTCCAAAAATGCTGATGTGAATCAATTCGGTTTCCCATCTTATACTAATTTACATCGCTAATTAGTGCACGATCTAAATGAACGTAGCCACCATCAACAAAAACAAATTGTCCTGTAGTATGCGACGAACGATCTGAAATGATAAAAAGTGCTGTATCTGCAATTTCTTCTGTCTTGGTCATTCGGCTTTCAAACGGAATACTTTTGTTGATTTTATTCAAAACAGTTTCGCCATCCGGAAGTGTTTTCAACCAATCATCATAAGCCGGCGTAAAACTTTCTGCTATAATAATGGCATTCGAACGAATTCCAAATTCGATCAAATCGACTGCCCATTCTCTGGTTAATCCTAAAACTCCACCTTTGGCAGCAGCGTAACCAGAAGTTCCGCCCTGTCCTGTTAAAGCTACTTTTGAACCAATATTTAAGATATTTCCTCTCGATTCTTTTAGGTATGGAAGCGCATATTTTGTCAATAAAAAATAACTCACCACATTCAGTTTCAACGAATTCATGAAATCATCATAACTCGAATCTAAACCAGCTCCGTCATTCACGCCCACGTTATTGATAACAACATCAATTCTACCGTATTTTGCAACGATTTTTTTAACAGCATTTTCCATTTCAACAGGATCGGTAACATCTGTTTTGACGAATAATGAATCTATATTTCTTTTTTGAAGTTCTTCGGCATAACCAAAACCTCTGTCATTTCTATCAACAAGTACCGGAATTGCACCTTCATCTGCCAATCTCTTGATAATCGTTTCTCCTATACTTCCTTCTTTGCCCGCCGAACCGGACACGACAACAATTTTACCTTTTAAATTTAAATCCATTTTTTGCGGTTATTTGAGGTTTATCAGTAGTTATAAATTTTAAAACACATAGAAACACAGCTTTCATAGTCTAGAAAAGTCGTTTCCTTCAAATAAATCTCATAGATTTCGCCAGGTGAAAAAAGCTCGATTTTCTAAAAAATATCTTAACTAATAATTTTAAAATCTATATCTCTATGTGTTTAAATAATATCCGTAAAGAATTAATCTATTTCTATTAATGCTTTAATGACATTATTTTTCGTGTCAATTAATTGTCCAAAATTTTCAATCATATCACTAAAACTGGTTCTATGAGTAATGTACTTTTTAGGATCTATTTTGCCATTTTTAAGATATTCCATTACATATTCAAAATCCTGAATCGTTGCATTTCTGCTGCTCATCAAAGTCGATTCTCTTTTATGAAAATCAGGATGACTGAACGTTAATTCGCCTTTTTGAAGTCCAACCAAAACAAATCTTCCACCATGCGAAATGTAATTGAAAGCATCATTCATGACATTCCTGTTTCCTGTGGCATCAATAACCACATTGGCCATATCGCCATTGGTAATTTCGGCCAGTTTTGCAGTAACATTTTCGTTTAACGGATTTATCGTTGCATCGGCATTTAGTTCATTTTTACAAAAACCCAATCGGTATTCGTTGATATCCATTACGATCACTTTTGCTCCTGCAATTTTAGCAAACTGAATCAATCCAATTCCAATTGGTCCCGCGCCCATTACCAAAACAGTATCATTGGGTCCTACGGCCGCTCTTCGAACTCCGTGTGCCGCAATTGCCAAGGGTTCAACCAAAGCCAACTGATCGTAATCTAATCCCTGACCGTGCAATAAATACTGCTCCGGAATTGTCACATATTCGGCCATTCCGCCATCAATATGTACTCCAAATACTTTAATGTTGACACAACAATTGGTTAAGCCATTTCTGCAAGCCACACATTTCCCACAATTGAAATATGGGATAAAAGTAACTTTATCACCTGGTTCAAAACCTTTGGCATTTCCTTTAATGTATTCTGCAGCCAGTTCATGACCTAAAATTCTTGGATATTCAAAATAAGGCTGGGTTCCGCCAAAAGCATGAATATCAGTTCCGCAAATCCCTATTCTTTTTATTTTTAATAATACTTCGCCTTCTTTTGGTTCGGGTATTTCTTTCTCTTTTAATTTGAATTCCTGTGGTTTCTCACATACAATAAATTTCATCTTCAATTTTGTTTTTAGATTACTTTTTGTATGCCACAGCAGTTTGTTTACTACTTCCCAATCCTTCGATTCCAAGCTCGACAACATCACCCGGTTTAAGGTAAACAGGATCCGGTTTAATTCCTAATCCAACTCCCGGAGGCGTTCCTGTACTGATGATATCGCCGGGAAGCAAGGTCATAAACTGGCTTAAATAATGTAATAAATAAGGGATTTTGAAAACCAGATTTAACGTGTTACTATCCTGAAACTTTTTACCGTTTACGCTCAGCCACATCGACAAATTATCGACATCTTTTACTTCGTTTTTTGTTGCCAAAAAGGGTCCAAGAGGCGCAAATGTATCACAGCCTTTTCCTTTAGCCCATTGTCCGCCACGCTCAATCTGATATTCTCTTTCGCTATAATCATTCAACACAGCATATCCGGCAACATAGTCAAGAGCATCAGCTTCTTCGACATAACTTGCTTTTTTACCTACAACAAATGCTAACTCTACTTCCCAATCTGTTTTTACACTATTTTTAGGAATAATAACATCATCATCAGGACCGCATAAAGAAGTGGTTGATTTAAAAAAGATGATAGGTTCTGTTGGAATTGGTGCGCCGGTTTCTACGCAGTGATCTACATAATTTAAACCAATACATATTATTTTTGATGGTCTTGCCACCGGAGATCCTAAACGTACATTCGCATCCACTTCTGGTAAAGTTGGATTGCTGTCTAATGCTTTTTGTAATTTTTCTAAACCGTTTTCTTCAAAAAAACTTTCGTTAAAGTCTGAAACAATCGACGAAACATCATATCTTTTTTCACCAATTAAAACTCCAGGTTTTTCTTTTCCGATTTCTCCAAAACGTATTAATTTCATATTTTTTTTTTTTAGCCGCTAAGGCACAAAGTCGTTAAGTTTCTGAGTTTTTTTTAGAGTCTTAGAGACTTAGCATCTAGCTGCTTTGTTAATTATTTATTTTAAAGTTGTTAACTTGCTGTCTGGTTATTTATGAACTAATCTACTAAAAATAAAAACCTTAGCAACTTAGCATCTCAGAACCTTAGCACCTTACCTAGTTATTTAATTTAATAAATCCTCCGTCGATTGGGTAATCGCTTCCTGTTATAAATCCTGCTTCGTCACTGCATAAATACAAAGCCAAAGCGGCAATTTCGTCCGGTTTTCCCATACGTCCAATAGGCTGTGATTGCGATAATTTTTCGAACATTTCGGCTTCTTTTCCAGCGTAGTTTTTCGAGATAAAACCATCTACAAATGGCGTATGAACCCTTGCAGGCGAAATAGAATTGCAACGAATATTATCTTTGATATAATCTTTTGCAACAGATAAAGTCATGGCCATAACAGCGCCTTTAGCGGTAGAATAAGCAAATCGATCCGGAATACCCACCCACGCGGCAATTGATGCCATATTGATAATAACTCCGCCCTTTGAAAGCCTGAATTGTGGAATAGCTGCGAACAAACAATTGTAAACTCCTTTTACATTGACCTCCATCACACGATCAAAATCAGCTTCTGATGTTGTGTCAACTTTACCAACATGAGCAATTCCGGCATTATTGATCAGAATATGAATATTGCCAATGGCTTCAAATGTTGCCAGAACTTCTTTTTGACTCGCCACATTACAAGCATGCGAAAAAATATTACCACCTAAATTCCTGATGTCATCAACTGCTTCCTGAGCACTTTCGATCGTGAGATCTATGATATGTACTTCTGCTCCTTGTTTAGCAAAAAGGGTTGCTATGGCTCTGCCAATTCCGCTACCTCCTCCTGTTACTACAGCTTTTTTATTTTGTAATGAAAACATGTTTTATTCGTATTAAGTCCTTATTTATATCGATATAGTGTTCTAAAATTAATAAATGTAAAAAACACAATTACAAATGTAATTTTTAATCTCAATAATCTGATAAATATTTTCTTTAATTCCTCAAAAAATGATCATAGTCTAAGATATTATAACATTTTTTATCTGATTTGTAAAAAAATAAGGCAACAGATTCACATACTGCAAAAAACGACTGTTAATAAATGCATCATTCATTGCGCAATTCAATCTTATTTCTATTTTTGTAATTGTATTTTTTACATTTATTATTCTTCAATCAAAATCATCACCATTAAATTATAACAAAATGACGATACTAAAAGGGATAACCTGGAATCACACGAGAGGTTTATTACCAATGGTTGCTACAGCACAACGTTTTACAGAACTACATCCGAATATTGAAATTACGTGGGAGAAAAGAAGTCTACAAGAATTTGCTGATGCTTCGATTGAAGATTTGGCAAAAAGATTCGACTTATTGGTTATCGATCATCCCTGGACAGGTTTTGGAGCGCACACAAACGCTATCCTACCTCTCTCCGATCACCTTTCTGCTGACTATATAAAAGATCAGGAACTTAATACCGTCGGACGTTCTTACGGAAGTTATGTTTTTGGCCATAAATTATGGGCTTTACCTATTGATGCAGCGACTCCGGTTGCAGCTGCCCGTCTGGATATTCTTGAAAAACAAGGTCTAAAAGTACCACAGACTTATGATGATGTATTGGCTTTGGCAAAAAAAGGATTGGTCGCTTTCGCAGGAATTCCGGTTGATGTTTTAATGAGTTTTTATATGTATTGCTGTAGTTTGGGTGAAGCTCCGTTTCAGTCTGATGAAAAAGTAATCTCAGTAGAAATAGGAAAAAAGGCTTTGCAGATGTTTCGTGAATTAGCACAATTAATCGATCCGGCGAATTTTAACAGAAATCCAATTCAGGTTTACGAAGCTATGGTCAATTCTGATGAGATTGCGTACTGCCCTTTTGCTTACGGATATTCGAATTATTCGAGAACGGGTTACAGCAAAAATTTACTTCATTTTTATGATTTGGTTCGTTTGAATAATAACCCGATGATTAGTTCGCTGGGCGGAACCGGTTTAGCCGTTTCTTCTTTTAGCAAACATATTCCGGAAGCAATTGCCTATGCTGAATTTACCGGATCGTCGTACGTTCAACAAAATATATTTGCTGATTATGGCGGACAACCGGGACATTTACAAGCCTGGAAAAGTGACCGAATTAATGCTGTAACGCATGATTATTTCAAGAATACTTTACCTGCTTTAGAACGTGCTTTTTTACGCCCAAGATATTCCGGACATATGTATTTTCAAGATCATGCAGGCGATGTCGTTCGTGATTATCTGATGAATGGCGGAGATGAAGAATTGGTTTTAGAAGTCATGAATTCGCTTTATACAAAATCTTTAAACCTGCAAACAACATGAGACCACTTGAAGGATTAGTTGTATTGGAATTCTGCCAGTTTTTGGCAGGGCCTTCAGCGGGATTAAAATTGGCCGATTTAGGTGCAAGAGTCATCAAAATCGAACGTCCTGTAAAAGGCGAAGCGTGCAGACAATTAAGTATCAAAGATCTTTTTGTTGATGATAGCAGTTTGTTATTTCATACCATTAACCGAAATAAAGAATCTTTTGCAGCAGATCTTAAAAACCCTGAAGATTTAACTTTAATCAAAAAACTGATCGCCCAGGCTGATATTATGACACATAATTTCAGACCTGGCGTGATGGAGAAAATTGGATTGGACTTTACTGAAACATTAGCAATCAACCCAAAAATAATTTACGGAACTATAACGGGTTATGGGAATATTGGTCCGTGGGCAAAAAAACCGGGACAAGATTTATTATTGCAATCCTTATCCGGATTGAGTTGGTTAAGCGGTCGAAAAAGTCAGGAACCTGTTCCGTTTGGTTTGGCTGTAGCAGATTTGATGTGCGGTAATCATTTTGTACAGGGAATTTTGGCAGCATTACTTAAAAGAGCCAAAACCGGAAAAGGGGTTTTGGTCGAAGTAAGTTTGTTAGAATCGGTTTTGGATGTACAGTTTGAAGCCATTACTTCTTTCATGAATGATGGCGGACAATTACCGGAAAGAGGCGATATCAAAGGAAGTGCACATGCATTTCTCAGTGCTCCTTATGGTGTCTATCAAACTCAGGACGGTTTTCTTTCTTTGGCCATGGGCGATTTGCTTTTTATTGGAAATGCGTTAGGATTAGACTTAAATAAGTACGCAGACAAACCACATTGGTTTACACATAGGGATGAAATCAGAACTTTATTAAGTGAAAAATTAGCCACTCAAACAGCTGATTATTGGCTGAAAGTACTTCAAAAAGAAGGAATCTGGTGCGGAAAAGTATTCAATTATGAAGAACTCGACAGTCAGCCTTTTGTAAAGGAATTGAAATTGAAACAAACCGTAAAAAATTCAGATGGAGAAACTATGGTCACAACAAGAAGTCCAATTCAGCTTGACGGAAAAATTTTAGTAAGCTCAAAAGCAGCTCCAAAAGTTGGAGAAGACAATTTAAAAATACACGAACAATTTTTACACAACGCATGAAACCATTAGAAGATTATTTAATAGTAGATTTTAGCCAGTTTCTATCTGGTCCTTCTGCAAGTTTGCGGTTGGCTGATCTGGGTGCACGCGTGATAAAAATTGAAAAACCGGGAACAGGCGATATTTGCAGAACCTTATACACATCAGACTTGATCATGAACGGTGAATCTTCTGTTTTTCATACCATTAACAGGAACAAAGAGTCGTTTACCATTGATTTCAAAGAACCTGAGGAACTTGAAAAATTAAAAAAACTATTGGCTAAAGCCGATGTCGTGATGCATAATTTCAGACCCGGAGTTATGGAACGCATTGGTTTAAGTTATGACGATGTTAAAGCGATAAATCCGAATGTTGTTTATGCCTCAATTTCAGGTTTTGGCGATCATCCGGATTTAAAAGATTTACCAGGACAGGATTTGCTATTACAATCCTTAACGGCTTTAACGTGGCTAAGCGGCAATCAGGATGATGGTCCCGTACCAATGGGTTTATCGATTGTCGATATGTTGGCAGGTGCACATTTGGCTCAGGGAATTTTGGCGGCTTTGTATAGAAAAGCAACTCATACTATTGGCGCTTCGGTTCAGGTCAGCATGTTAGAATCGGCTTTTGATTTTCAGTTTGAAACGATTACTACTTATTTTAATGATGGCGGTGAATTACCTGTTCGAACTAAAACGAATAATGCTCACGCTTATTTAGGCGCACCTTATGGAATTTACAAAACCAATAATGGCTTTCTGGCATTGGCAATGGGATCTATTCCGGTTCTCGCTTCACTTTTAAAATGCGATGCGCTTTTGGCATTTCCTGAAAATAAATTCACTTTAAGAGATGAAATAAAAAATATTCTCGCAACACATTTACAAACTCAGGATACTAATTTTTGGTTGAATATTTTAGAACCAGCAGATATTTGGTGTGCCGGAGTTTTAAATTATCAGGAGCTTTTTGCAGAAGAAGGATTTAAGGTTTTAGACTTTACGCAAAAAGTAACAATGCTCGACGGTTATTCGTATGAAACGACAAGATGTCCTATTAAAATTGACGGAGAGTATTTAGTTTCAGGCAAAGGTTCTCCAAAATTAGGACAGGATAACGAACAAATTATTAAAGAATTTATAGCAATATAATGGAGAAAATAAGAATCGCTGTCCGCAAATTTGATCCTTTCGAAAGTACGCTGCAAAAACTATGGGATTTGTTTTGCATCAAAAATAATGTTCAGATTGAAGCTGAAATGATTCCACTGGAATTGCATGATCTTTATGAAGAAACCATTACAAATCAAGGTCTGAAAAACGGAAAATGGGATATTGCGCACCTGAATACTGATTGGATTTTTGATGCTGCCAATGAAAAAGCGGTTCTGGATTTAACTTCCTCTATCAATCACAACCCACCTCAGGATTATCCTGAAGGCTGGTCGCAATCTTTATTGAATTTACAGCAAGTTAATAACGGAATTTACGGTTTACCATTTCATGACGGTCCTGAATGTTTGATTTTTAGAAAAGATCTATTCGAAAATAATATTGAGAAAGAAAACTTCAAAAAGCAATTGGGTTATGAATTAAATCCACCCAAAACATGGCAACAATTTGTAGAAATAGCCACGTTTTTTAACCGTCCCGAACAAAATCTGTACGGCTGTATTTTTGCCAATTATCCAGACGGTCACAATATGGTTTTTGATTTCTGCCTGCAGTTGTGGACTCGTGGCGAATCTTTATTAAACGATCAAAATCAAATTAACATCAATAATCCGGTGGCAATTGAAGCTTTAGATTTTTATCGAAAAATTGTAAACAATAAAAATGCCGTTCATCCCAAGTCGAAAGAATTTGGCTCGGTTGAAGCAGGAATGGCTTTCGCCGAAGGGCAAGCCGCAATGGCCATCAACTGGTTTGGATTTGCTTCGATGTGTGAAGTGATCGATGAATCGAAAGTAAAAGGCAAAGTTGATATTACGGAATTACCTTCTGACCTTAACCATAAAACGGCTTCTTTGAATGTGTATTGGTTGTATACCATTGGTTCCGGAAGTAAACATCAAAAACTGGCTTACGACTTTTTGAGATTTGCTACTTCACCGGAAAGTGATAAACTATTGACTACAGAAGGCGGAATTGGCTGTAGAAAATCAACATGGAATGACCCTGAAATCAACAATATCATTCCGTTTTATCATAAGCTTGAGATGTTACATGAAAATGCTTTGACTTTACCTCAAACCCCTATTTGGCCTAAAGTAACCGGGTTAATAGATCAAATGGTTGTGAAAGCGATTGAAAGTGATATTTCCTCAGAAAAACTATTAGAAGAAACTCAGCATATGATTGAAAAATTAACGCATTGAATACGTTGCTACAACTTTGACAAAGTTTAACAAGGATGCTAAAATCTTAGCAACTCAGTCCCTTAGCAGCTTAGAACCTTTAAATTAAAAATTATGAATATTCCATATCAACCAAAATTACCTGAAACGAACCAACCGATTATCATCATCGGAGCAAGCGGAATCGTTAAAGATGCGCATTTACCTGCTTATGAAATGGCCGGTTTTACTGTTTTTGGTATTACCAACAGAACGATTTCTAAAGCGCATGATCTGGCGAAACAATTTAAGATTAGCCATGTTTTTGAAAATGTAGCTGATGCAGTTAAAAACGCGCCATCAAATGCTGTTTATGACATTACAGTCCTGCCTGATCAATACATCGAAATATTAGAACAATTACCTGATGGCGCTGCAGTTTTGATTCAGAAACCTATGGGAAATGATCTCGCTCAGGCACGTGAAATTGTTGCGGTTTGCGAACGAAAAAATCTGGTCGCGGCAATTAATTTTCAATTGCGTTTTGCGTCATTCGTAAGCACTGCAAGACATTTAATCAACGAAGGAATTATTGGCGACTTGTATGATTTTGAATTTAAAGTTACTGTAAACACACCTTGGGAGTTGTTTCCGCTGATTAAGGAACATCCCAGATTAGAAATTCTTTTTCATAGTGTTCACTATATCGATTGCATCAGATCGTTTTTGGGAAATCCGAAGAGTGTCATGGCAAAAACGGCCAAACATCCGCTAAAAAAACTATCCTCTTCTCGTTCTACCATCATTTTAGATTATGGAGAAGACAAACATGTTGTGATTAATACAAATCACGATCATCATTTTGGCCCTAAACATGAGGAAAGCTACATCAAATGGGAAGGAACAAAAGGTGCGATAAAAGCTAAAATGGGATTATTAATGAATTATCCCGATGGTTTGCCTGATGAATTTGAATATGCTTTAGCAAACGAAAAAGGGCAATACGAATGGAAAAAAATCGAACTCGAGGGTTCGTGGTTTCCCGAAGCTTTCATAGGAACAATGTCCAACCTAATGCGTTTTAAAGAAGGTTCTGATACTAAACTTTTAACCAGTGTTCAGGATGTTCTCGACACGATGAAGGTCGTTGAAGCCTGTTATATCAGTAACAAAAATGGAGGGGTTGCTCTTAGCGAATTATAAATTAATCGAAAGTCATAAAATCAAAAGTGATTGACTTTTGACTTTATCACTTTGAAACTTTCAAACAAAAAATATATGTATTTCAAATCAACATTTTTCGAAGATTATCACATTGGCGATAAACGCGTCACTTTTAGCAGAACGATTACCGAAACCGATTTTGTGGTTCACGCGGGTCATACAGGCGACTTTTTCCCGCATCATATGGATGAGGAATGGTGCAAAACACAACCTTTTGGTCAACGTATCGCGCACGGAACTATGGTTTTTAGCATTGGCATTGGCCTGACCGCATCTGAAATTAATCCGGAAGCTTTTTCTAAAGGATATGACAGAATGCGATTTGTAAAACCTGTGCACATTGGCGATACCATCCATTCTGAAATCACGATCTCAGAAAAAGGCGAAGCCAAAAAACCGGATATGGGAACTGTAACTGAACACGTAGAAATTCTCAATCAAAAAGGTGAAGTCGTTCTCGTTTGTGATCACCTATTATTGGTGAAAAAAAATATTTTATGAGGTAGAAAGGTTTCTATACTTTGAATATAAAACGAAAACCTTTGGACCTCTGTCTCTTGCCTCTTTGAACCTATTAACTAAAAAAAACTATGCAAATAACCAACCAAACTGGCGACCAACACGAAGTCGCTACAGAAAAAGGAACAGCAACAAAATACCTTTTGCCTTTTATATTAATTACAAGTTTATTTTTCCTTTGGGGAATGGCTCACAATCTGGATTCTATTTTAATTCCGCACTTAAAAAAGGCTTGTGAATTAAACAATCGTCAATCGACTTTGATTGATACGGCAGTATTTTTCGCCTATTTTATTATGGCAATTCCTGCCGGAATGTTAATCAAACGCTTTGGTTACAAAAACAGTATTATTACCGGCTTATTGGTTTTCGCGGCAGGCGCTTTTCTATTTGTTCCTGCAGCAAACACCAGAACTTACGAATTGTTTTTGTTTGCTTTATTTGTAATTGGCTGCGGGCTAACTATTCTGGAAACCAGCGCAAATCCGTATGCTGCGATTTTAGGACCTCCGGAATCCTCATCAAAACGATTGAACTTAGCAGCTTCTTTTAATGGTTTGGCTGCGATGGTCGCACCAATTGTGGGTTCTTTATTTATTCTTTCGGGAACCAATCATACACCGGAACAAATGGCTGCAATGCCAGATGCAACAAAGGCTGCTTATTTATTAGAAGAAGCTTCATCTGTAAAGTTACCTTATATTATTTTGGGAACTGTACTTGTTTTGGTGGCAATCTTATTCTATTTCATGCATTTGCCTTCGATGAAAGCACAACATGCAGAGGTTGAAGTAAAACCGGGATTCTTCTCTGTATTAAAATTTCGTCATTTAAGCTGGGCAGTTGTAGCTCAGTTTTTCTATGTTGGAGCACAAGTTTGTATCACAAGTTTCTTTATTAGAATTGCGCAGCAAGGCGCAGGATTAGACGAAAAAACAGCGGGATATTACCTTGGTATTTATGGTTTTCTGTTTATGGCAGGACGTTTTATTGGGACATTCTTTCTAAAATTCGTTAAAGATTATGTCTTGCTTTCGATCTATTGCGTTTGCAGTATTTTATTGTGTATGGTAGCCATTTGCGGAACAGGAATATATGTAATTTATGCGCTTGGCGGAATCGGATTCTTTATGTCGATTATGTTTCCAACGATATTCTCTTTGGGTATTGTGGGCTTAAAATCAAATACAGAAACAGGTTCTTCATGGTTAGTAATGTCGATTGTTGGCGGAGCAATCCTGCCATACGGAATGGGAACTCTAATCGATATGAAACATGATGATATTCAATCCGGATATATTATTCCCTTGTTGTGTTTTGTTATCATTCTATCATTTGGAATCTACGGACATAAAGTAAAAGCTTTGAAATAATTTTATAAAAAAGGTTTGAATCAAAAACATCTGATTCAAACCTTTGTCAATTTTACTTCTATTTGCAGTTTGCTGGCTTAAAGCATAAATGTATCCCGTAACAATTTCCCCCTTTTTAAATTGAAATTGTATCTGAATACGTTTGTAATAATCTTCTTCAAAATCATACAAATGTTTGATTAGTGGAGTTTTTTTTTAAACACATAGAAACATAGATTTCCTTTTCTTAAAAAAGGCGTTTCACTTTATATTAATTCACATAGCGATGTGCAATAAACGCGTTTATTTATTCTTCAATCCACTCTAAATTTATCCTCTTTCTTCTATACTCTATACTCTTTATTCTTTATTCTTTATTCTATACTCTTTATTCTATACTCTATACTCTATACTCTATACTCTATACTCTATACTCTATACTCTATACTCTATACTCTATACTCTATACTCTATACTCTACAAAACTAAAACTCCAACACCGGCACTTTCATATCATGATACAAAAGCACTTTCCAATGCTGTTCTTTGGCTTCCTGTTCCCATTTTTTTCTCGATTCCATAGCACGTTTACCATTGTAATCTGTTTTGTAAGCAACATGAAGTTTTAAATAAGTTTCTTGTGGCAAATCATCAGCGCCGTAAAAAGTAATCTCATTGTTTTCCCTAATCCAGAAAACCTGATGAAATGGTGAATGTCCGGCAGAAACTTTATAGAAAATTTCGTCCGTTATTTGCCCTTTATCGTATTGCAGCATTTCAACATTAGAAAATTGTTTTATTTGATTTAATATACTTAAATTATAAGAGGGATGTTGTTGTTCGAGAGCAAATTCAAGCTCTCTTTTTTGCAGATAAATGGTTGCATCTGGAAAATTTTGAATAAAAGTTTCTCCGTCAAAATAACCAATTCCTTCGATATGATCTTTATGGAAATGCGAAATCAGGACTTTTGTAATTTGTTCGGGCAGAATGTTATGACTTTCCAGTAAATGATGAATCAAAGGTTTTCCGTTTTTATTCACTCCTAACCCCAGATCTAAAAGGATATAATCATTTTCAGTAACAACCAAAAAAGGCTGAATTGCCATTTTAAGTCCTGAATCTGACGGGAACTCATTAATAAGTTTAAACTCCTTATCCTTGTTTACAACGTAATTCCCTTCTTGTAATGGTATTATTTTCATTTTACTACAATCATTATTTGTTACAAAGGTCTAAAGAATTTCTATATTTGTAAAACCTTATTTTTCGATAGCATCAATCGATAAAACCGATTTACAAAAATGGAACTCAGACAACTTAGATATTTTCTAAAAGCAAAAGAATTGCTCAACTTTACTGAAGCGGCTAATAGTTTAAATATTAGCCAAAGTACTTTATCGCAACAAATTAAACAACTTGAAGACGAATTACAAATTCCACTTTTTAACCGAATAGGAAAACGAATTACATTAACAGAAGCCGGAGAATTATTCTCTGTTTATGCCTTGCAAAGCACGAGTAAAGCAAATGAAGGTCTTCAGTTATTAAAAGACCTGAACAACCTGAATACCGGAAAAATTGCGATTGGCGTTACCTATGCATTACGGGATATCGTGACTCAAACCCTCGTTAAATTCAATGATCAATATCCTAAAATCGAATTCGAAATTGTTTTTGGAACTTCTAAGGAATTAATAGAAAAATTAAACCATTTTGAATTGGATATCATTCTTACTTTTGAAGAGATTCTTACCGAAAATCATTTTAAGTATCAAACTCTTTTTACGTCTCCAATGACGCTCGTAACTTCAACAAATTCAGATTTAAAAAGCAGGAAATCGATATCTTTAAAAGAAATTAGCAAACTCTCTCTTGCGCTTCCCGCCAAAGGGT
Source organism: Flavobacterium sp. NPDC079362 (assembly GCF_050267765.1). Classification (NCBI taxonomy): domain Bacteria; kingdom Pseudomonadati; phylum Bacteroidota; class Flavobacteriia; order Flavobacteriales; family Flavobacteriaceae; genus Flavobacterium; species Flavobacterium sp. NPDC079362. The sequence goes on from NZ_JBNNFM010000004.1 coordinate 215,948, forward strand.
ATAGCACAACTCAATTTATTAATGATGCTTTTAATAAAAACAATCTGCATCCAAAAGTCGCTATCGAAATCAATGACATTCCTACTTTATTAGAACTCGTGAAAAGCGGTAAATGGTACACGATTCTTACCCAGACTACGATTAAAAATGAAAAAGAGATAGTATGTATTCCAATTGAGGGTAAGAATATGACACGAACTGCTATGCTAATTTCTATAAAAGAAGTATACGAAAAGAAAGCGGTAAAGGTGTTTTTGGATATTTTAAAATCGTTAGTTTAAGGTATGAAAAAATCTTCAACAAATTTATTAAAAGAATAAAAGCCTCTCCTAACCTATTTACAGCATCGGTTTTAGATCGTTTATTGTTCACACTTTGCAATAAACAAAGGTTTTTCTGTTGGTTTATTAAATTCTGTTTTTTCGACTTTTACAGGATTTAGCATCTCAACTTCTACCCCTTTTCTCATAAGATCATTAATTTGCCAGGGCATCAAGGCAGCCTTTATTTTTGTAATCATCTCCTCTGCAATATCATCCCGATCCGTTACAATTGGTTTCCCTCCCTTTGTGTCCTGAATGATATATTTTTCGTTTTGTTTTATAATTTCAATTTTAAATGGGGCTTTTACATTTGGATCAATAAAGATTCTATAGTTCGAAAACTTGTCTGATAATTGAAAAGTGTAGACATTTGACGCAACCGGATATTTTATATTATCTGAAAAATCAATTGCTTTTTCCGGAGAAACTAACTTTAATTCAGCCTTTTTGTCCGCAATATTTGTTTCGAAATCCCGATCTAAACAACCCCACTTTTCATCAAACAAAGGCTGGTAAACGGGTTGTTTTAATTTATTTTTTGAAACAGAAACATAAAGATTTATTTGACCTGAAGGACTAAATTGAACATTTTTATTGGTCGGATTACCCTTAATTGCATACACACTAAAAATTGATTTGTTCTCCGTATTAATTTCTAATTTGATCTTATCCTTTGACTCTTCCGTCCAATTTCCTTGTAGCGGAGTTCCGCCGGCATAAAATACAATAAAGGTATGGTCCGGTAAAACAAATAAACTGGAACTCTGAATATCTACTCCTCCATCTTTAAGAGAATAACTACCTACAAATTGCGCATTGATATTGGTAATGGCAGCAATAAATAAAATAAATGCACTTGTAAATAATTTCATATTTCCTTTTTTTGATTTAATTTCTGGACATTTAGCTAATATAAACAATAATCGATTAGTAATAAGGATGTTTTATATTCCATACAATAATTTAAAAATGTTTCTATAATTAAAAAAAACAATATAAAATACAAAAAAAAAAGCCTTCCAAAAACATGAGTTCCGGAAGGCTTTTTTACAAACAACGATTAACTAAAACTTACGGTTTAAGTTCTGTAAACTTTGAATCTAACTCAAAAGCTTTCTTTACTTTTTCGACCGTAATTTCTTTTGCTACTGAAAATTCTGCTGTCTTTTTGATATCTAATGACGAAGCTCCAACCAAAACTTTATACGTTCCGGCTTCTGCAATCCAGGCACTTTTATTTTCTAAAAATGAAGCAAGATCTTTTGCAGATAAAGTCAATTTTAGTGTTTCGCTTTCTCCCGGTTTTAATTCTTTGGTTTTACCAAAAGCTTTCAATTCTTCTTTTGGTTTATCAATAGACTTTGATGGTGCAGCAAGATAAATTTGTACTACTTCTTTTCCGGCTGTTTTTCCTGTATTTTTTACAGTAACTGAAACCGTTAATTTATCATTGAATGTTGGTGAACTCAATTTCACATCTGAAAAATCAAAATTAGTATACGAACTTCCAAAGCCAAATTCATAAGATGGTTTGACATTAAAAGTATTATAATAACGATACCCAACATAAACTCCTTCTTCATACGTCACTTCTTTTGGATTATTAGCAGGAAATCCCGGGAAGTTTTTAGCTGAAGGTGTATCAGAATATTTCACTGGGAAAGTCATAGTAAGTTTTCCGGATGGATTTATTTTCCCCGAAACTACATCTGCAACAGAGTGTCCGCCTTCCTGACCTGGCTGCCAGGCTAACAAAATAGCATCTACTTTATCTTTCCATGAAGCTGTTTCGATTACACCGCCTATATTTAGAATAACCACTACTTTTTTTCCTTTTGCATGAAAAGCTTTTGAAATTTTATCCAGCATTTCAATTTCTTCATTTGCGAGATTAAAATCATTGTCCACAACTCTGTCTCCTCCTTCTCCGGAGTTTCTCCCTAAAGTCACAAAAGCGATTTCAGAACTTGCTGCTTTTTTAGCAATAAAAGCATCGTCCATTTTCATTTCAGGAAGTCTTTCAGGCAAAGCCAAAATTCCTTTTATTTTTCTTCGCTCTTTTTCAGCAACAAGTTCTTTTTCTGCGTGAGGTGTGTATAAATCAACCACTTCTTTGTCTAATTTATAACCCGCAGCATTCAAACCTTCTAAAAGCGAAACTGTATGTTTATTATTCACACTTCCGCTTCCTGTTCCGCCTGTAATCCAGGCATAAGAAGTAACACCAAATAAAGAAACTTCTTTTTGTTTTTCAGCAAAAGGCAATGCTTTATTTGTGTTTTTAAGCAAAACCATTCCTTCTGCCGCAGCATTTCTTGTTACCTCGGCATTCTTAGTCAAGTTCGGTTTATCGCTGTATTTATATTTTGTGAAAGTTGGTGTGCGAAAAATATATTCTAAAATTCTTTTTGCATTTGTATTGGCCACTTCCTGAGATATTTTTCCCGAGTTCAAAGCTTCTAATAATGCTTTTTTCTGAACTGGAATTCCTGGCATCAAAAGATCGTTTCCGGCGATCATTTGTTGTACTACATCAGAACTTGAACCATTCTGTATCGATTCAAAACCTGCAAAACCTCCAAACCAGTCCGTCATCACAATTCCTTTAAAGCCCCATTCGTTTCTCAAAACCTGGGTTAGCAAATCTTTACGTTCAGAAGTATAAGTGCCATTCAATTTGTTGTAGGAGGACATTACCGTCCAGGGCTGAGATTCTTTTACCGTGATTTCAAAACCTTTTAAATATATCTCTCGAATAGCTCTTTCAGAAACGTGCGCATTGATTGTTAATCGGTTGGTTTCTTCATTATTAACTGCAAAGTGTTTGATCGAAGTTCCTACGCCTTGCAACTGAATTCCGTTTACTATTGCCGCCGCCGTTTTTCCAGAAATCAAAGGATCTTCAGAATAGTATTCGAAATTTCTTCCGTTCAAAGGATTTCTTTGAATGTTCAGTGCCGGTGCTAATAAAACGTCAACGCCATATTCTTTTACCTCATTACCCATTGCTTTTCCAACCTCTTCTAAAAGCGTTTTATTCCAGGTCGATGCCAAAGCTGTACCTACAGGAAATGCGGTTGCATAATACGTTTTTGAATCATTTTCTCTTGTCGGTTCAATTCTTAAACCTGCAGGTCCATCAGCAACAACAGTCGCAGGAATTCCAAATCGCTCAAAAGAAGCCGTTCCTCCGGCAGCTCCGGGAACCAAACCTTGCTTAGAATCTCCAACAGGACCTGTCAAAACTTCTATTCCGGGCATTCCTGTTCCTATAAGCAGTTCTACCTTTTCGGCATTGGTCATTTGTTTGATAATTGAATCAATTCGCTGATCAACAGAAAGGCGTGTGTCTTCCCAAATGTCTAATTTCCCATTTCTGTTAGAATCAACAAATGTAAATCCCTTAATGGTTAAAAGCGGTGGGTTGTTTTCATCGTTTGGAATGGTTTTCCATGATAAATTTGAAAGTACTAAAGCAGTCAAAAGTGATACTCTGGCAGTTTTGGTAAAGCTTGGTTTCATAGTTAGAAATATTAAATTGTTTTGGAAAAAATAGTAAAGCTTTTACTGGTGATATTTCATTGCTTCATATAGAAGCAATATTAAACACTTTTTTTTACATTAACAAATAAATCAGCTTAAAATTTCGTTCATCTCAATTATAAATATCTAAAAATGAGTCATTCCCAATAATTACGGTTTATCATTAAGAACGACAACAGAAAAGTACTTTATAGATTTATTCCTTTTTTTTGTTAAAAAGGAAGTTTAGATTTTTTAATTTGATTTATAGTTTACAAAAACTGTAAATTTGAAAATAAATCAATGCAATGGAATTTAAAAAAATACTTGAAAAACAATCTGAAGAATCGTGGAAAACATACATTCCGACACTTTCTATTGATTGTGTTATTTTTAGTTTTCATGAAACTACTCTTCAGGTTTTAACCGTTAAGATGAAAGATCAGGATCTATGGGGGCTTCCGGGTGGTTATGTTCAAAAAGAAGAAAATGTCGATGATGCTGCAATTCGTATCCTGAAAGACAGAACGGGAACGGAAAATATCTATCTGCAGCAATTTTATACTTTTGGAAATTTAAATCGCTCTGAAAGTGCGTTTGAAAAATATGATGATAATTTATGGTACAAGCAACGTTTTGTTTCGATAGGTTACTACGCTTTAGCAGAACATTCAAAAGTCAATCTGATCGTCGATGAGTATTCTTCGGCTTGTGAGTGGAAATCTATCGAAGATTTACCTCCGTTTATGATGGATCACAGAACAATTTTCGATAAAGCATTGCTTACCTTACGCGAACAATTAAACAATCATCCAATTGGGTACAATCTTTTGCCTGAGAAATTTACGATGCCGGAACTTCAAAAATTATATGAAGCTATTTTGAGCAAAAAACTAAATCGAGGTAATTTTTATCGTAAAATACTAAGATATGATATTTTAACTAAACTGGATGAATCCAGAAAAGGAGGCGCTCATAAAGCTCCGGATTTATATCGTTTTGATTTAGATAAATATGATGTTGCCTTAAAAGAAGGCCTAAAAGGAAACTGGTAAAATAAGATTATTACAAGATAACAGGTTTAAACAAATGCAGTTCAGCAATTGTAAAGACCTCAATATAAAGTACATTATTGTAAAACAAAAACGCCTCGTAATTTGAGGCGTTTTTGTTTATTCATATTTTAATTAATGGTGATTATCATGCGAATGATTCTGATCTTTATTAGAATTTCCTTTACCGTGATTTGAATTATTATTTTTTGAATTCCCGTTATAATTTTTCTGACTGTTATTTTGTTTATTACTCTTATCCGGTTTATTCCCTCTATTTTTTTGAGGAGGTCCCTGATAACCTTTTGGATAATTGTTTCTGTGTTTTTTATGATATGTATATGGAGCATCTCCCTTATAATCATTAACCACTACTTTATAACCTCCATATAGATCATAATTTCTGTATCTTGAAGGCAATCTGTTCTCTCTAATCCATTTACCGTTATTATCATAAATAAACTGACTTTGGTTTACATCATAATAAACATCAATATCCGGTAAATAGTAATATCTGCTATTGTCATAACCTTGCGGGCCCCAATTTGGCGGTGTACCAATATTTACATTGATCGAAACTTGCGCATGTGCAAAAACACTCATCAAAAGTATTAGTGCGATTCCTAATTTTTTCATTTTTGTAGTATTAAGTTATTTGATTTGAAACAAAGCGAAAGTAATGCCATTTATTAGCCTTTATCCTATTGATTATACGAAAGGGCAAAACCAATCGACGAATAGTAACTCACAACCGATAAAAAGTTAAAATAAAAAAGGCTGTATAAAAATTTCATACAGCCCTCTAAACCAATTAATTAATTTGTTTATTTCCATCCTCCCCCTAAAGCTCGGTATAAATCAACTACAGCTTGTAATTTCTGTAAATTATCATTTACACCGCTCAATTGAGCTGCTAAAAGGTTTTGTTCTGATGTTAATACATCTGTATAATTAGTAGAAGAACTATATTCTAAAAGCTGTTGTGTATAATCAACGGCTTTCTCTAAAGCTTCGATTTGTTTCTCTCTGGAATCTTCTTTGGCTACCGCCATTTCATACGCATACATGGCATTAGAAACTTCCTGACCTGCAACCAAAAGACTTTGTTGGAAATTATTAAAAGCCTGCACTTGTCTTGATTGTGCGTTTGTCAATCTGGCTTTATTAAGTCCCTGATTAAAGATAGGCTGAGTTAATCCTCCTATTATAGAATAAAAAATAGACTGATCGAAGAAATTCCTTAATTGCAAAGTCGACAAACCACCACTTGCTGTAAGTGTTAAACTTGGATAAAAATAAGTTTTAGCCAGATTAGTAGTCTCAAAAGCGGTTCTGAAATCAAATTCAGCCTGACGAACATCCGGACGGTTTTCTAACAATTGAGCCGGTAAACCTATTGCAAGTTTTTCAGGAATTACCTGATCTCCTATGGTTCCTCTTTCAATTGGCCCTGAAGCTTGTCCTAATAAAATATTAAGCGCATTTTCAGTTTCACGAATGCTTCTTTTCAAATCCGGGATCAAAACTTCTGCTGCATGCTGGTTAGCCTCACTTTGTACAACAGACGCTCCTGTAACAATTGCTCCTTCTTTTAAAGCTTTTATAACTTCAACATTTTTAATACGGCTTTCTAACGTTGCTTTTGTAATTTCTAATTGCCTGTCATAAGAAAGTAATAAAAAATAATTATTTGCAATATCTGATATCAATTGTGTCTGAACTGCTTGTTTGGCTGCATCTGTAGAAAGATACGTTGCTAAAGCTGCCCTTTTAGAACTGCTTAATTTTCCCCAAATATCAGCTTCCCACGAGGTACTTAAACCTAATTTATAGGTCGTTGTGAGTGTATTGATATTAATTCCTGCCGGAAAGTTTAATGCTGCTTTAGATTGTTTACTACGGGTTGCATTGGCATCAAACTCCAGATTTGGGTAATACGCCAGTTTCGTTTGACGCAAGGTCGCACGTGCCTGAACAATATTTTCGATTGCATTCTTTAAATTCAGATTCTGATCTAATCCTTTTTGAATTAAAGCATTCAGTTTTTGATCTTTAAAAACAGTCTGCCAAGGCATATTTGCAATCGTAGTCGAATCGGCAGAGACCTGATCACGATACAACTTATCTGTAGAAATAGCTGTGGGGCGTTCGTACTTTTTGGCAACACAGCCACTTAAAAGTGTGACTGCGACTACCATTAGAATATATTTATTTGTACTATGAGTCATTTTTTCTTAATTAAATTATTACTCTTTATGAGCTTCGATTAGCTGTACTTCCTCGTCATCATCTCCATCGTCATAACCCTCTCTTGCCGGACCACTAATTTTTTCCTGTAAAGTCTGGAAAATGATAAACAATACCGGAATAACAAATACTCCTAAAACTGTTCCAATTAACATACCTCCTACAGCTCCTGTACCAATTGATTTGTTTCCTACAGCTCCTGCTCCTGATGCAAACATTAAAGGAACAAGTCCTAAAATAAAGGCGAAAGAAGTCATCAAAATTGGTCGCAAACGTGCTACGGCTCCTTCAACTGCTGCTTGTACGATTGGCATTCCTTTACGCCTTCTTTCCAAGGCAAATTCGACAATCAAAATACCGTTCTTCGCCAGCAATCCAATCAACATGATTAAGGAAATCTGTAAATAAATGTTACTGTTTAATTTGAATATAATCGAGAACAAATAAGCTCCTGCCAAACCAAACGGAATGGATAATAATACTGCAAATGGTAAAATATAACTCTCGTATTGTGCACTTAACAAGAAGTAAACAAAGACAAGACATAAGATAAAGATAAAGACAGTTTCACTTCCTGATGCTAATTCCTCACGTGTTAAACCGGAGAACTCATAACCATAACCTGTAGGCAGCTCTTGTGCAGCAACTTCCTGAATGGCTTTAATCGCATCTCCTGAACTAAAACCAGGATTTGGTGCTCCTGTAATCGAAATAGAAGAGAAAAGGTTAAACCTTGAAATTGATTCCGGTCCAAATACTCTGGTCATTTTTACAAACTCAGTAATTGGTGCCATATTTCCTGCCACATTTCGAACAAAAATCTTGTTTAGTCCTTCTGTATTGGTACGGAATTCCGGCGAAGCCTGAATCATAACACGATATTGTTTTCCAAATTTATTAAAATTCGAAGCATACAAACCTCCATAATACCCCTGCATCGTAGATAAAATCGTATTAATCGAAACTCCTGCATCTTTTGCTTTTGCCAAATTAATATCCATCATATATTGAGGGAAACCCGGATTAAAAGGTGTTGTTGCATATTGTATTTCAGGACGTTTTGATAATTTTTCTAAAAAATCCTGATTTACTTTAAAGAATTCTGCTGTCGTATGACCTCCTTTGTCCTGCAACTGAAATTCGAATCCACCACTTTGTCCAAATCCTGAAATTGTTGGTGGAGAAATGAAGAATATATTAGCTTCACGAATACCGCTAGTTTTTGCAAAAAGCTGACCAATTACATCATTTACACTCAAATCACGTTTTTCCCATGTTTCAAGTCTTACAATTACCATACTGTATGCACTTCCCGCACCGGCTGTAAAGTTTTGTCCTACAATACGTAGTGTGTTTTTTACTCCGGGAATGGTATGTGCAATACTGTCTACTTTCTTCGCTATTACATCAGAACGTTCCATAGAAGCTGATGGCGGTAAACTAATATTAGCAAAAACAACTCCTTGATCTTCCGCAGGAACGAAAGCTGACGGTGTGGTTTTCATCATATAAAATAACGCTGAACCGGCAATTATAATCGCTGCCAATACGATCCATTTTTTTACTGAAAGAAATTGAACAGAACGTTTGTATTTGCCCGTAACATTATCAAATGCAACGTTAAATGATGTATAAAACCTTTGAATAAAACTTTTATGTTTGTGATCATCAGCGTGTGGCTTTAAAAGCAAAGCACACAATGCCGGACTTAAAGTCAATGCATTAATCGCCGAAAGTATAATCGCCACGGCTAATGTAATACCAAATTGTTTATAGAAAACCCCGGTAGAACCTGTAATGAAAGTAACCGGAATAAATACGGCAGACATTACCAGTGTGATGGATATAATTGCTCCGGAAATTTCATCCATTGCATCAATGGTTGCTTTTTTAGACGATTTATAACCGTGATCCAGTTTAGCATGCACCGCCTCGACGACGACAATGGCATCATCGACCACAATACCAATGGCAAGAACCATCGCGAAAAGCGTTAATAAGTTGATTGTAAATCCGAATAAATTCAGGAAGAAGAACGTTCCTACAATCGCTACCGGAACTGCAATAGCCGGAATTAATGTTGATCTGAAATCCTGAAGGAAAATAAATACTACGATAAAAACCAGGATAAAGGCTTCGACCAAAGTATGGATTACTTTTTCGATAGAAGCATCCAAGTTTTCATTAACGTCAACAAGAATAGTATATTTTACTCCTTTTGGGAAGTTCTTGGCAGCGTCTTCAATAAGTGCTTTAGAGTTGTTGATTACATCACGTGCATTTGATCCGGGAGTCTGGCTAATTGCCATTGCCGCAGATTCTACACCGTTTGTTTTAATTGTTGAGGAATAACTCAAAGATCCTAACTCAACTTTAGCAACATCTTTTAATCGCAACATTTGTCCGTTACCAACAGACTTGATAACAATGTCTCCAAATTCCTGTGAACTGGTTAAACGACCTTTATATTTTATTACATATTGAAATGCCTGATCTCCATTTTCACCAAATTTACCAGGTGCAGCTTCTATGTTTTGCTCTGCTAAAACAGCCGAAATATCACTTGGAATCAGTTTGTATTGTTGCATGATGTCTGGTTTTAACCAGATTCTCATAGAATAATCTTTTGCACCAAAAACGGTTACATCTCCTACCCCAACTACACGCTGAATTTGAGGAACAAGGTTGATCTTAGCATAATTTTGAAGAAAGGTCTGATCATAAGCCGGATCATCACTATATAACGAGAAAATCAATAAGTTACTACTCTGACTCTTTGTTACTGTTACACCAGCCTGAGTTACCTCTACCGGCAATAAACTTGTTGCTCTGGAAACTCTGTTCTGAACGTTTACCGCCGCTAAATCTGGATTTGTTCCTACTTTAAAGAAAATTTTAATAGAAGCATTTCCGTCATTCGTTGCTGTAGAAGTCATGTAAGTCATGTTTTCTACACCATTAATTTGTTCTTCAAGCGGAATTACGATACTTTTTAGTACAACATCTGCATTTGCACCTGTATAACTTGCTGCTACGTTTACTGTAGGCGGAGCAATATCGGGATACTGAGAAATAGGCAGCTCAACGAGGCCTAAAATACCTAAAATGACAATAATAACAGATATTACTGTCGAAAGTACAGGTCTTTGTATGAATATTTTAAACATTTTTTTCTTATTTTAAGTCAGCGTAAACCGTTTCTGGATTCTGATTGTCAATTTTAATTTCGCTTCCGTCTTTTAGAGAAGCTACTCCTTCTAATACGATTTGATCTCCTGCTTTTAAACCACTTTTTACTACATAATAAGTTTTGGCTGTATTGTCCATCACGGTAATATTGACATTTTTCGTTTTACCGTCTTTCCCTACTGTAACTGCAAACATTTTATCCTGCAATTCAAATGTAGCACTCTGCGGAATTAATATTCCGTCTTTTACTTCATTCGGAATTCTTATCGTTGTGCTGCTTCCGCTTCTAATAATTCCTTTTGGATTTGCGAAACGAGCTCTAATATTAACCGAACCTGTTTCTGTATTAATTAATCCATTTACGGTTTCAATACGCCCTTTTTCAGGATAAGTTGAACCATCTGAAAGTACTAATAAAACTTCCGGTAATTTTTTGATTTTTTCTGCTAATGTCGTTCCGGGAGTGTTTTTGGTAAACTCCAAAAGTACTTTTTCATTCATGGCAAAATACGCGTAAACGTTGCCAATACTCGAAACTGTTGTTAACGGATCAGCTGTGTTAGAACTCACTAAACTTCCTAAACGAAACGGGATTGACCCCACAACACCATTAACTGGACTTATTACTGTAGTATATCCTAAATTAACTTTAGCATTTACTAAAGCTGCATTTGCCTGTGCAAGCGTAGCCACAGCAGATTCATATGTATACTGTGCTGATTCAAGATCATATTTACTGATAATTCCTTTCTCTACAAGCGGTTTTACTTTATTTACAGCTAATTTTGCTGCGCTTAAATCTGCCTGAGCACTTTTTATACTTGCCGCTGCAGTACGAACTTGTTGTTCATATTCAGGAGCACTGATTTTAAATAATGGCTGACCTGCTTTTACAACAGCACCTTCATCAACAAATATCTTATCAATATAGCCTTCTACTCTTGGGCGGATTTCTATATTTTCCTGTCCCTGAATACTTGCAGGATAGTCTGTATATAATGTTGCTGATTGTGGCTGTAAAGTCACAGTTTTGTACTCTTTAACTTGTGGTGCACCTCCAGCCTGAGCTGATTTGTCATTTTTATTACCACACGATGCGATAATAACAGATGCTGCGAGAATGCTTAAAAAGGATTGCTTATTCATTGTGAAAAATGTGTAATTATCAATTTATATAGAAACAAAAGAACTAAAATATTACAAACAAAAAATTACCAATAGACGAAGCCCTAGAGATAATCGATAGATATAACGTGAGAACCGATAGAAGTTAATCCATTGCAATTAGGCACGTACAAATAAACTCATCGGCTCTAAAATGGTTTTTAAAGGTTCTGATTCTATTTTTGCCGATTGCTTTTATATCTTTTATAAATATAGTGTAATATTGTCATAAAATCCAAAAATAAAATGTCTCCAACCTTTTTTAAACCATACATATTCACCGGATTACATATCCTTGCCTGGTTATTATTAGGGTTTACCCTACTGTTTTACATACCTTTAACATGGAATATTGTGCTGCCAACAATCTTCTGGTTATGGCAATCTATTGTGCTGTTTTTTATGATTGTTATTTTTTATTCTAATGCACAGCTTATAGTTCCAAGAACAATTATAAGAGATAACATAAGTCCGTTTTTGTTATGGGCACTTTTTATCATTTTTGCCATGCAGTTTATCGCTTATATCTACAATTACAATACTGATTTGCATAGTAAACTGGCGGAAATTTTAGGTTTTAAAAAATATAGAAATGATTATTTTGACAACTATGTTTTCACAATTAGTCTCTTAGTTTTAGGTATTAGCACCAGTTGGGCGATGTTGCATCATTGGCAAAAAGCAGCTCAACACAAGCAAAAACTGGAACAGGATAAAACAATGGCTGAACTTGCTATGCTAAAGGCGCAGATCAATCCTCACTTTTTCTTTAATTCGCTTAACAGTATTTATTCACTTACTTATACCAATATCGAAGATTCTCGTGGTGCACTACACACCTTGAGCCGTATGATGCGATATTTGCTTTATAGTACAGAAGGCGAAAGAACTACTTTATTAAAAGAAGCTGATTTTATGAAAGATTTTATAGCTTTGATGAAGCTTCGTGCCAATAGTAAATTAACCATAACGACAGACATTCCGGAAAAAATAATCGATTATCCAATTGTTCCTATGTTGTTATTGCCTTTAGTCGAAAATGCTTTTAAACATGGCGTACATGCTACTGATAAGAGTGAAATACATATTAAACTGAGACAAAATGAAACTAATCTTGAATTTGAAGTGGAAAACACTTTCTTTGAGAAAACTTCTACTACGGATCAAGGCGGAATTGGATTAACAAACACCAAACGAAGATTGCATTTAATCTATCCTCATAAACACATTTTGACCTGCGGTGTTGATCAAAATGGCAAATACAGAGTAAATCTGCAAATAACTTTAGAACAATGATTGTATTAAAATGTATAGCAGTAGATGATGAACCTCTCGCATTGAGGCTTGTGGAGACTTTTATAGAACAAACTCCTTTTTTAGAATTAGCCTGCAGTTGTGATAATGCCGTTGAAGCTATGAGTTTAATACGAGAGCAACAACCGGACATTGTTTTTTTAGACATTAATATGCCCAATTTAACGGGTATGGAACTTGCCCGACTTTTACAGGAACAGCCGGGACCATTGCCCAAAATTATCTTTACGACAGCCTATAATCATTATGCTATTGAAGGTTATAAAGTAAATGCCGTAGATTATCTTCTAAAACCGTTTAGTTACGAAGAGTTTTTGCGTGCGGCTAATAAAGTCCTGCAAATGTCTGAAGAAGCATCTAATCACTTTCAGTCTATAACGGCAGATGATGAATTTATCTTTTTGAAGGTAGAATATCAATGGGTCAGGATTTCTTTGAAAGATATTTTATATATCGAAAGCCTGAAAGATTATGTAAAAGTGCATCTCGAAGATTCACAAAAATCAGTAATGTCCTTAATCTCTCTAAAAGCGCTGGAAGAAAAATTATCTGCATCAAAGTTCATGAGAATCAACCGTTCGTTTATTGTTGCATTAGAAAAAATAAATTCGATAAGTAAAAATTCAATATTCGTTAATAAAACCGAAATAACTGTTGGTGAACAGTATAAAGAGACTTTTAAAACCATTGTAGAAAAATGGTTGAAATAATTATAATATTAAAGTAACATGGAAAAAAGATCAAACAAATATTATCTTACGTTAAGTTTAAAAGAATACGCAAACGGCGAAACTGAGCCGGCAAAAGAACTTGGAATACAATTTGACAATCATGACGAAGTTTTCAGTATTATAGAAAAAATAAAAGATAAAAATATTTTTGAAGATCCTAATGATGCAACTCAATTTGCACTTGGATTAAAACTATTTAGTGAAGTGAAATTAAAGCATCGTAAAAACCCGCTTTTTGATGAACTGAATGAAGTTTTTCCTGTTTTTATGAAAAAGCTGAAAAGTTTGTAATGAATAAACGTAATCTTGTCATTTAGTCGAATGAGAATTTTTCTGTGCTCATAAACATAATCTTAATCATTATCGAAGAGAGAAATCACATTATAAATTCTGTAAAGAAAATCGATAATCTTTCTCGAGTTACTTATACAATTTCTCTCTTCGATCGAAATGACAAAACAATTAATTCCTGTAAAGAAAATCGATAATCTTTGTCGAGTTACTTCTGTGATTTCTCTCTTCGATCGAAATGACAAAACATTGTATAATAAAAAATGCCTCATATATTGAGGCATTTTTTACTATTGAAAAAGGAATACAACTTAAGCTTTTGCTTTTCTTTTTACGGTACAACCAATTTCTTTTGTTTCGGTAATAGCTGGTTTCTGATTGCTTTTTAATGATGCAATCACATCTTCAGCATATTTTATTTTTTCTGTTTTAGTTCCTTCAGGATCATTATCGATTGCTCCCACATACTCTACAATATTTCCTTTAGCTGTTTTAGAAACAATATAAAGATGCGGCGTATGTTTTGCTCCGTATTGGTCTGTTACTACTTGTCCCTGATCGAATAAGTAAGGGAACGGATATTTTTTATCTTTTGCTAATTTTTGCATTTTATCAAAAGAATCTGCTTTCGAAGCTTCCGGATCATTCGGGTTAATCGCAATTACAGGATATCCTTGTGACTTGAATTTTTTATCTAGCTCAATTATTCTTTGTTCGTAAGCCACTGCATAAGGACAAGTGTTACAAGTAAAAACAACAATAAATCCTTTGGCTTTTGGGTAACTTTCAAAAGATACTTCTTTACCATCAACATTTTTTAATTTGAAATCCGGTGCTGTTTGCCCTGCTTTTAATGTCGCAGTTTGTGCCTGAGCAAATAAGATACTAAATACTAGTACCGTGACTGTAGTAATGAACTTTTGCATAATTTATAGTTTTTTATATTCAGTTAATAATTGTTCGTAGGTAAATTCAGTTTCAACAAATTTTCTTTTATCTCCTTTGATGAAGAGTGTTGCCGGAATACTTCCTGACCAGTTTTTGTCGATTCGGTCAATATATTCCTGAGGACTGCTTTCGTTTAACAGAAAAACTTCGCTTTTCATGTTTTTTCTCTTCACAAATGGAATTACTGCCGAATTTAATTTTGATTTAAAATCAACACTGACTAATAACACAGCCAGTTTTTCTGATTTATATTCTGCGCCCAGTTTTTCAAAATGAGGTAATTCCTTAATGCATGGTGCACACCACGTTGCCCAAAAATTGACAACATAAGTACTGTCTTTTCCGTTTTTTATCCTTTCGTTAAGCTGATCAATGTTTAGCAACTTTACATTTTGACTGTATCCTACTATCGAAAAAGCAAAGAATAATAAAGTACATATTTTAAAAGCGTGGATTTTCATATTCGTCATTGCTAAAATTAATTTTGCCTTACAAATATAATTTAATGACAAGTTACTTTTTGTTAATAAAAGTTTAATGCCTTTAAATTTAGCCATTAAGGCGCTAAGACAGGAAGATTAATATTTCAGAGTCTTCTTTGAACTATCAGATCCTTGCGCTATTTAGGCTGTTAACAAACTTCAGAGATTCCATATTATCCATTTTAGTAAGAGACAAAATGCCGTTTTTATTCTCATTGATACTATTAATTCTAAAACAAAATTCATTTCCATCTTTGCCCATTAAAGTAATAAATTCAATAGTATCATCTGAACTGTTTCCACAGTTGTGCGAAATTGTATAGCGATACATTACCTTAAAAATATCCTTGTCATAGTTATAAACTTTTCCATCCTGACTGAAAATCCATTTTGTATTTCGGTTTGCATCAACATACCAGGTTCCAATAATTTTTTTTGAAGAAGGATCTTGATTTTGGTTTTGCCCGAAGATTGTAGCAATCTGCAAAAGCAATAACATCACTAAAAATAGTTTTTTCATGATTTTTTATTGTTTAATGTTCTGTTTGAGTTTCACACTTAATATTTTGTTGCTCAGAGAAAAACTCCAATTGCCTAAAAACAGGAATCAACGATTTCCCTTTTTCAGATAAATTATATTCGATGTGGAGCGGTTTCAGTTTGATAATATTTTTATCTAAAATTTCAAAATCCTCAAGTTCACGAAGTGCAACTGCTATAGATTGTTTATTAGCCCCTTTAATATCTCTTAAAAGTCCGTTGAAACGTAAAGGTCCGCTTACTGCCAATAAAAAAATCTGGGGTTTCCATTTTCCGGACAGCAATTTTAGAAGTCCCTCTGCAGGACATTCATTTTCTTTTTCTAATTTATTTTCTGTAGTCATATTTTTTAGACTAATTGACTTATGATTAAAGATGAGCGAACTTTGCAGTAAAATTATAAAAATTAAAACCTAAGCGTAAATTTAAAACAGTTATTTATGAAAAGGTTGTTACTATTATTAATTCTGATTTTCGGTTTAAGCTGTCAATCGCAAATAACTTCAAAAATGAACAAAAACAAAACTAATCCGTTATTATGCGATCCTGTCACCGGAACATGCGAAATGCCTGGCGATGAAAAATTAAATGAAAGTGTCTCTATTAAAACAGACAATAAATCTGTAAAAATAGTCTATTACACAGATCCTATTTGTTCGTCATGCTGGGGGATTGAGCCACAACTAAGAAAATTAAAACTAGAATATGGTAAATATATTGATATTGATTATCGAATGGGTGGTTTATTGCCTGATTGGTCTTATAACAGTGGTGGGATAAGCAAACCGTCAGATGTTGCCCATCATTGGGATGAAGCAAGTTTGCATTATGAGATGCCAATTGACGGAAATGTGTGGATTGAAGATCCTCTTGATTCTTCTTATCCGTCTTGTATTGCGATGAAAGCAGCGCAAATGCAGAGCAAGGATAAAGCGGTCCTATTTATGAGAATTCTTCGTGAGAAACTGTATCTGGAAAAGAAAAATATTGCAAAATGGGAAAATATTGCAGAAGCCGCTCAACTTACCGGCCTTGATGTGAACAAATTAAAGATTGATTACGAAAATAATGCGAAGATTCTATTTCAGGAAGATTTGAATTTTGCAAAAACACTTGGCGTAAGAGGCTTTCCTACTTTGCTTTTTTCTGATGGGAGTAATAATCGGTTAACGGTTTATGGTTCTAAACCTTATGCTTTTTATGAAAACGCCTTATTGGCTTTATTTCCAGACGCAAAAAAGAATCAATTTACAGATCAAAATCCGTTATCTCTTTTTGAAATTTATCCTACTTTAACTCCAAAAGAATATGCTGTAATTCTCGATAAAACTTATGCTGAGGCGATAACTATTTTAGAAAATTTATTCGAAAAAGGAGAACTGAATAAACAGTCTATCAGAAATGGTTCTCTTTATGGTAGAAAATAATCTAAAATTAAAAGTCGTGGAGACCACACTCTTCGGCTTTTAATTATAATGGAATTTTTTGAATCTCTTCCAGAATCAATTCTGCTGTAGCATCAATTGCTTTTTCAACGATATTTTCCGGTTTTCCTTTAAAGTTAAAACGTCTCGCTATTTCTTTATTGGGCAAAATAATATGAACGAAGATCGTACCTACAGGTTTATTTGCTGTTTCACTTCCGCCGGGAGTTGTTAATCCGGTTAAGGCAACACATATTTCAGATGGAACATATCGATGAAAATTCTGTGCCATTAACTTGGTAACCATAGCTGATTCTGCGGTATGTTTTTTAATGGTTCCGTGCGGAATCAGCAGTAAATCTTCTTTCATAGAATGATGATAACAAACCATCCCTCCTATTAAAATTTTACCTGAATTTATAACGGTCGAAAACTCATAACTTAATCTTCCTGCAGAGGCACTTTCGACAAAAGTTATAGTCAGTTTTTTTTCTATCAAAGCCTGGCAACATTCAATTACCTTTTCAGAAGCCATATTATTATTTATTAAATTACTTGATTTTATTCTCCTGTTTCGCTATGTGGCGCATCTACAGGTTTGGATTGTGAAGATCCTTTTTGTCGTAAAAATATTGATAACACAATTATTGCAAAAATTGACAGAAACTCGCTTTGCCAGTTTTGAAAAGATTCGAACCAAAAACGAGATTGTCCTAAATAGTCCGCTAAAGAAACTTGCGGATCTCCTTTTAAAACATTCATTGTATTTTCATCTTTAAAACTTCCGTAAAAATGAAGAAAAAAAGAAACGATAAATAGCAGGAATAAACTTATGGTGAGCGAATTTTTATAAAGAGACAACAAAATTCCGCCTTTTTTTACTGGCCATGGCGCATCTTTTCGCTGTGGAGAAGGTTCGCGATCCACTTCTTCCTCTCCATCAAAACCTTTAGATTCTGATGAACCTTTCTGCCTTAAAAAAATAGTTAGCCAAACTAACAAACCCATTTGCAAAAACTCACTTTCCCAATTCTCAAAAGTAGCTTCAAAGAAATGTCCGGTGGTCAGATAATTACTCAATGTAATCGCATGACCACCGTTTTCTATAAGCTCTTTATTATATTCTTCGATACCAAAATAAATCTGACCTAAAAATGCTCCTATAAAAAGTAACAAAAACACAATCGAAAGACTGTTTTGATATATAAATTTTTTCATTTTTTGCTTATTAGAAAATACATTTCAAAATTTATTGTTGTTTAATAATTGCTTCACGTTCCCAGAAACGGTGTCTTCCCATTGCTTTTATAAAAGAAGTTGCCAAAGCCTTATCGCCTGTTTTTTCGCTGGTTAAAATTCCCGCATCTTTATGCAAATCATCTTTTAGAGGAAGTACCTGAACTCCCTGACCCTCGGCAGCAATAAACTTGCAGTGATGGTAAGAATCTTTTATAAACTCAGCTACTTCTTTCTTGTTTTTAAGAGTCAGAATTCCTTTTCCGGCAGGAATAAACACAGCATCAAATAATACTGAAGCTGCAATAAGATAACTTTGATCTACTGCAATTTCTAAACCTTCTTCTGAAACGATTGTCCCCAGATGCGGTGCAATAATTACGGCCTTTGCTCCGGCTTCTTTCAACGCCGTTTTCATCGTTTTTATCGAATTGGCATTTACACCTTCGGCACATAAAAAAGCAACTTGTCTGGTGGCAATTGTATTAGATATCGTTGGGTTTTTCAACATACTTAAAGCATCTGAATTCTCAATGGATTGTTTTACTTCTTTAGGTTCTTGTTTTCCCTCATCATCTGCTCCTACTCCGTGATTAATTGGTTTTTCTGGCGTTGCCGGTACATTTAATCCTAATGCTTTGCCGACTTTTGCAGCCAGATTTTTATCAATTTGAGATAACAATCCTAACATACGCGTTCTAATTGCAATAGTTTCTACTTTGCCTAATTCAAAAGACAAAGCATCTCCAATATGATTTTGTTCAATTGGCGTTTGGCTGTTATAAAAAAGTTTTGCCTGACTGAAATGATCAGAGAAACTTTCGCTTCTTTCGCGGATTTTATGAGCATCGATTCGCTCATTAAAACTGCTAAAACCACCCTCGTCTATTTTTGCCTGAAACGGACAACCGCCTCCTAATGAATTTGGATGATAACTTACACGTCCGGTTGGAATTTCCTGGCGCATATGACCGTCCCGCTGATTATTATGCATTGGTGCAATGGTACGGTTGATTGGGATTTCATGAAAATTAGGACTTCCTAATCGTGATAATTGTGTATCTGTGTAGGAAAACAATCGCCCTTGTAATAACGGATCATTTGAGAAATCGATTCCGGGAACAACATGTCCGGGATGAAAGGCAACCTGTTCTGTCTCTGCAAAGAAATTATCCGGATTTTTGTTCAGCACCATTTTACCTATGATTTGTACCGGAACTAATTCTTCAGGAATTAATTTGGTTGGGTCCAAAAGATCAAATTCAAATTTATGTTCGTCAGCTTCCGGAATAATCTGCACTCCTAATTCCCACTCAGGAAAATTTCCGCCATCGATTGCTTCCCATAAATCCTGCTTGTGAAAATCAGAATTTTTACCCGATATTTTTTGTGCTTCATCCCAAGCTACTCCATGAGTTCCTAATTTAGGTTTCCAATGAAATTTCACAAAATGAGATTCATTATTTTTATTGATAAATCTAAAAGTATGAACTCCAAAACCTTCCATCATTCTTAAACTTCTCGGGATCGCTCTGTCGCTCATCACCCACATAATCATGTGCATAGACTCTGGCATTAGCGAAATAAAATCCCAAAAAGTATCGTGTGCAGATGCTGCTTGTGGCATTTCATGATGTGGTTCCGGTTTTACGGCATGTATTAAATCAGGAAATTTCATGGCATCCTGAATAAAAAACACCGGCATATTATTCCCTACTAAATCATAGTTTCCTTCCTGCGTATAAAATTTAACAGAAAATCCACGTACATCACGCGCTAAATCTGTCGAACCTCTTGAACCTGCAACAGTAGAAAAACGTACAAAAACTGGCGTTTTGATACTTTTATTATTTAGGAATTCTGCTTTAGTATATTTTTCCATTGATTCATACAATTCAAAATATCCATGAGCCGCAGAACCTCTCGCATGAACGATTCTTTCCGGAATGCGTTCGTGGTCAAAATGGGTTATTTTCTCTCTTAAAATAAAATCTTCTAATAGCGAAGGTCCTCTTTCGCCAGCTTTAAGGGAATTATTATTGTCATTAATTTTTACTCCCTGATTTGTCGTCATGAATTGATTGTCGGCATTTGATTTATTAAATTCTAAATCTCTTTGCTTTTCATCCGCATGATCCTGACTTGGTTTTTTTGAATTTTTCATGTTAATAGTTGTTTGTTTTTTTTTAAATAAATTTTAAAAACAGCTTATTTTAAATCTCTCTTTAATGTAGTTACTAAGTGATTATAAGATGGACAAGCTCTAAATAAGTAAGACAAATTTAGTTTACTATACAACCAAGCATTTACATGATTATGGACAAAATTTACATCTTTTAAATATTTGGTAATCAACAACTAAACAATAATACCTATTAAAAGTAAATGCCTGTTTCAGGTAAAAAACAGAATTTCTCTATCAGAAACAATTATAGTATTAAGTCTAAATATTACATTATAAAATACTGTTAACTATATAATTAGATTTTATTTTTATGTAATATGTTTTTTACGTTTGTGAAGTAGATTTGTACTATAACAAACAATTAAAAAATTAAATATCATGAATGCAAAAGACCAAAAAAACAGCAGTACTGAAACATCAGGTGCTAAGTCGATGGATAAAAAAATAGACAAAAAGGAAACCTCTCCAAAAAGAGAAGTGCAACACAATCCTAAAGACGATAAAAAACCGTCGACTACAAAAAAGTAATTAATTCTAAAGTATATAACTATGGAAAATGAAAGTAACCAAAATTACGGTAGAGAAAACCGTGATTTTAATCAGGACTTAGATACTCTTATCGACAAAGAGAATAACTATCAGGATAAGAAATATGAAAATCATGACGAATATATAGATGATGTTAATCATCAGACTAACGATTATAATCGAAATGAAAACAATCCCGGCGAAGAACCAATTCTTAATGGCGAAGATCAAATTACAAACGATCAGGATGCGGAAGATTTAGACGAGTCGCTGGAGAAAGATGGTGATCTTGATGATGATGATTCAGATGAAGATGATGACGATTTAGATCTGGACGAAGTTTCTCACGATCCATTTCCGAGCACTAATCCGGAAAATTTCTAGACATTATGACATATTTTAGTTAGAGAACCGTTAAGGATTTGAACTTAACGGTTATTTTTTGTAAATTAGAATTTGATATGGAATTCTATAATAAAAAAGTATAACTATATAATGGTAATGGATTGAATTGCAGTAATTTTAATTTTTATAATTTGAATAAATTAAAATCGACTTAGAAAATGCTTTTTTATCATGGAGATCACAATTCAAATCATCTGGTTATTTGTTCTGGCTATTCCGATAGCCTGCATTAGCTGGACTGTAACGCATGAAGAAATTTTTAAGGAACCTCGTGAATGGTGCATAAAACATTCGAAAAACGACAGGACTCTTTTGTCCCGAAAGGTTTTTTATCTTTTTACGTGCGAATATTGTTTTAGCCATTATGTCACAATTGCTTTTTTGATCTTTTGTAATTATAAACTTTTACTAAATGATTGGCGTGGGTACATTCTGGCAGGATTTTCGCTTGTTTTTATAGCGAACGTCTATATGAGTCTTTTTGCTTTGCTAAGACAGGCTATTAAAAAAGAAAAAGTCGAAATCGAAAAAATTGAAAACGAAACTGATGGTGAAAAGCTATCTACATAAAAAGTATAACTAAATAAATTGAAAACTCATGGAAAATTTAAATTTTATAGATCCATTATTACACGGAATAACGCCTGAAAAAACAAGCAACGCAATACCAAACCTTTCTGCTAAACAATTAGTATGTGCCGGAGTAAGCTCATTATTAATAGGTGCAGTTCTAAAAAAAGTTGGACAAAATAATGCTGCAGCTGTTATTGGCGGTCTTGCATTACCATTATTAGCTTCAGCATGTTACAAACAATTTACTAAGGTTGCAAAAGCAAAAAGAGAAATTAATGACAGTAGTGGTATTGAATATAATCACTAATCTTTGTTGAAACTCTATACTAATGAATAAAAGAAATATTTGTTGGCCACCAATTCACGAATTATGCTACATCATCAGCTATAAAGATTCGCGAATTCGTGGCCTATTTTTTTGATCTGAATAGGACAATAATTTCCCAAACTGACGAAAAAAAAGGCTGCCTTTTTCCGGCAACCTTTAGAATCTTAAAAAAATATCCTGACTATTTTTTAATTGGATTTTTTACGGTATCCAAATGAACAGGATTTGCTGTAGGATCTGATACTATTTTTGTTGTATTGGATTGTTGTTTTTTACCGGTTCCTACTTTTTGTGCTATACTTTTTTTAGAAGCTCCAGGATTTTTTACAGTATCTAAGCGTACAGGATTAGCGGTTGGATCAGATACTATTTTTGTCGTATTTGCTTCTTGTTTCTTTCCGTTTCCCACTTTATGCGAACTATTTTTCTTAGCAACTACTTTACTTTTGACTGTATCAATACGAATAGGATTCGCAGTGGGATCTGATACTATTTTTGTAGTGCTCTTTTTTTGTGACGTTTGCTGCGCCATTGCCGTTCCTGCAAACAGGATCATTGCAAAGGCTAAAAGTAAATTTTTCATAATGTTGATTTTTTTAATTAAAATGGGGTAATATATAAACCAATCTCAATTTAAAGCCGACATCTGAATTAAGTTACTTCAATCAAAATCAATCTATAAGCGTATGCCAAACTTACAGGATTATTTGACCTGTATATTTCCTTCGGCCCAATTGAGGGCTTTATTAAAATCTAGCTTTTTAAAACCTTTAAATTCTCCAGGAACTACATAACTAAATCCGTTTGTGAAAGTAATTATCTCATCAGAATCTGTAACTATTGCTGCCCTATTCCATTTTCCCAGATGTTTTAATCCTAACAAAGCATCTTCTAACCATGCGCCAGCGGTAAAATTCTTAATGTCTGTATCGAGCACCAGCAAAAAGTTGATTTCATTGGTTTGCTTCACTAAATGTTCTACAGCCGGAACAACGGCAGATAGAAAATCTTCTTTAGTTACTTCTGCTAATGCTCTAAAAGCTACAATGTTGTCTGTTGTATCAATTTGATGTATCATTTTATTTTATTTTTTGAATTGTGTTATGTGTACTTTTTACTCTGTATAATTTTCACTTCAGAATATGAGAATTACTCTCAAATTTAGTTATAGAATGGCTTTCTAATTTTATAATATCTCATCCAATTTTTACATTATAACTATCTAATCTTCAATACAAAAAGAAACAAAAAATGCAACAGAACAAAGCTGGCAATTATGATTGCTAAGAATATTTTTTTCGTTTTACATTGTAACCACAATATTGTCTCTTCGACCAAAGTCTTGTGCTATTTATTTCGTCGCTTCGTAATCGTTCCAGAATGGATTAAAATCCATCCCTACAATATGTTTCGTTCCTCCGGAACTCTTTGTGAAATTCCGGAGGAATGATTGATTTTGTAGCAAGGAATTTCAATCCCTTGAAACGCGAAGTAACCACAATATTGTCTTTTCGACCGAAGGGAGAAATCGCATTATATAATCGACAAAGGTTGGCGAGGAATAGCGATATTCTGTGCGGAGTTTCTTGTGTGATTTCTCCCTTCGATCGAAATGACAAAGCTTGCGATTATGATTGCTAAGAATATTTTTTTCGTTTTACATTGTAACCACAATATTGTCTTTTCGACCGAAGTCTTGTGCTATTTATTTCGTCGCTTCGTTATTGTTCCAGAATGGATTAAAATCCATCCCTACAATATGTTTCGTTCCTCCGGAACTCTTTGTGAAATTCCGGAGGAATGATTGATTTTATAGCAAGGGATTTCAATCTCTTGAAACGCGAAGTAACCCCAATATTGTCTTTTAGACCAAAGGGAGAAGTCGTAAAGCTGACGATAATGATTTCTAGCATTCCGATGTCTTCATGAAAAAAAGCCTGTCTCTTTCGAAACAGGCTCTTTGTAAAAAAAAAAATAAACTAACACAAAACTTTAATTGTAACCTTGATTTTGTTTGAAAAACTTTTGATCGATAACCGTTTGTGGAATTGGAAATGCTCTTCTAAAGGGTTGAGAAGCAGATTTTGCAGTTCCTGGTAAATCAAATTTTCCAAAACGTATACTTTGTGGTCTTCTTTGTAATTCCCAGTACAATTCGAAACCTAATTCTTTATACAATTGCTGTGAGTCTAATGAAGTAAGTGCTTTTCCCGCAGCGCTTCCAAATAATGATTCTCTTTTTCTGCTTGTACGCAGTTTATTAAGATCTATCATAGCAAGACCACCGTTTCCTTTTCTAAAATAGGCCTCAGCTCTCATGGCATAAATTCCTCCTAAACGGAACAACGGAATGTCGACATTACTGTTACCATTTCCTCCTTCAGGATCAAATTCATATTTAAAAACACGAGCTCCCTGATTGATTTCGTTTTGAGCAAATACAGATTTAGTTGGATCTGCAAATGTCAATGATGGCGTAAAATTCATTCTTGTACCCGTACTTTTTTCCATAACTAATGGAGAAACTTTGATACGGTTACCTATCATTTCAAGAGATCCTGAAGGCAATAATATTGGTCCGTATTGAAGTCCGGCCTGAATTCCTCTATTAAAATGGAACCAAGGCAGTGCCGGGCTGCTTTTAGGTATAATGTCTGTTGCAGGAACACTTACATCTGTGCCATCATTCATAAACCAAGTACCATCAGCATATTGATAATGCTGCTCGAATCTTGGATCATCGTGATTACCGTCCCAGGTTGCGTAAAATTCAGGAGTTGTACAGGCAGCATTTGTCCCTCTGTTTGCAGCAGATGTTCTCTGGTTACGCTCCATACACACATAAGCAAAACTGTTAGAACCGTTACGGATATAATCTATTTTTTGAGAAATTGCGAAAATAAGTTCTTTACCATTATCGTTGTCTCTTGCAAAGTTTTTGAAAAAATCACTTTCTAAACTATATTTTCCTGAATCGATTAGTAGTGATGTATAATAAATAACACGATCCATATCTGTTCCTGTGCTTCCGGTAACAGCCGGTTCATTAAAATTGAAACTGGATGCAGCATTATAACGGTCTTTAAAAACAGCACGATTTAGATACATTGTGCTTAAAAAAGCATAAGCCGCTTGTTTGGTAAATCTTCCGTGGTGTGTTCTTTGTGTACCAATATCAGCCAAGTTTGGTATTAAAGCTTCAACATCCGTAATTAATTTGTCGATCTCAGTCTCTGCTTTCAAAATTTGCAAAGGCGCATCTACATTCAACGGATCTCTGGATGGAGCTTGTCCGTACAAATCTAATGTCGTGTATGTATAATAAGCTAAAAGCGCTTTTGATTCAGCCAAAAATAATGCCTTTTCAGGAAAAGTACTTTCTTGTGCAGACTTAATTGCAGTTAAAGAACGAGTAATTCCGTTTGTCAATAAATTCCAGTTATCCACTATGATCGCATTACTTGAAGTCCATGTAAATTCATGCATGTCCCTCCATTTTCCACCATCTCCCCAGTCGCTTCCGCGAGTTGGTAAAATAGCTTCATCTGTAGTATATTCCTGCATGGCAAAAATAGCGCCGTGATCTACAAAAGTTCCGTCTCCAAGTCTGTCATAAGCCGCAGCAAGGGCACCGGCAGGATCTGTAGCGTCAGTTCCCAGTTTTTCATCCAACACAACTTCATTAAGATCTGTACAGCTGTTTAAGAGAAAAATAAAAGAGAATATTGTTATGATTTTTATGCTGAAAAATGTCTTTGTCTTCATTATTTATAATTTTAAAGTTGCTCCGAAACTGAACGTTCTGGAAGTTGGGTAACTAGCGTAATCAATACCAATAGATTGGTTTCCTCCACTTGATTTTGGGCTGTTGATTAATGGGTCGTAACCTGTATAGTTTGTAATTGTAATTAAGTTTTGGCCTGTAATATAAAGAGTCAATCCATTTAACCAGTTCACTCCTTTTAGATCAAAATTATAACCAATACGCGCTGTATTCAATCTGATAAAATCTGATTTCTCTAAGAATAATGTCGATAAAATTGGAGAGTTTGCTGCATTTGCTCCAGACTCATAATAACCTGTAGCTACATTTCGGTCAGATGCCAAGTTATTTATGTTTAATGCATTAAGTCCTGTATTATTCAACAAATAACCTCCTGTTTGACCAATAATAGAGAATGAGAATGTAAAGTTCTTGTATCTCATATCGCTATTGAAACCATAGTAAAAAGTTGGCAATGCTCCTTCGATAATAATTCTGTCGCTGTTGTCGATTTTACCATCTCCGTTTTGATCTTTAAATATATTTCCGCCTTTACTGTCAAAACCAATATGCTCTAACAAATAAAACGAACCTGCTGCATACCCGCTTTTGTAAATGTTAGCATTTACTCCGGATTGTCCAGGTCCTGAAATCGTTCCTGTTAAGATTTCTGAAACCGGCAAATCTTCGATTTTATTTTTTAATGTTGCACCGTTCATATCGATGTTCCAGCTAAAGTTTTTAGTATCTACTAACTTTGAGCCTAACATAAACTCAAAACCTTTGTTCACAATTTTTCCATCGATATTCGTCCATACAGTCGTTGTAGGTTTCAAAGGACTTGATGGAACGTTTAAGATCGCATCTGTAGTTGTTTTGTTGAAATAATCAAGAGTTCCGTACAACTTATCACCCCATAAATTAAAATCTAAACCTAAATTGTATTGTGTAACTACTTCCCATTTTAAATCAGGATTTGCTGTTCTGGTTACAGAAACTCCGTTTACAAGATTCAAATCATCATATAAATAATATCCATCCGGACCTGATAAGGAATAACTTGCTTTAGTAAGTTTGTTCTGAACTTCTTGATTTCCAGTCTGTCCCCAACTTGCTCTTAACTTTAAGTTGTTTATTGCAGCTACATTTTCTAAGAAACTTTCTCTGGAAATATTCCATCCTAACGCAGCTGATGGGAAGTAACCGTATTTGTTATTATCACCAAAACGAGTCGAACCATCTGCTCTCATCGAAGCTGTAAGAAGGTATTTATTGTTGAATGTATAGTTGATTCTTCCAAAATAAGATTGTAACTCATTTTCCTGAGCATATCCGGTAGTTCCAGACTGTATTCCAGCAAAACCAGGATTAATAGATGGCTTAATGCCAGCTCCCTGCGCAGCGATTCCGTCAATACTGAAACTTGTTCCTGATCTTTCAAATTTTTGATAAGAGAAACCTCCCAAAACTTCGAATTTCTGTTTATCCAAAGCCAGGTTATACGTTAAATAGTGCTCGATCAAAGAGTTCTTAGAATCTAAATTATTCTGAACGTATTTTCCTTTTGGATTTAAATCGGTTACGTTTGGATAAATTGTTGTGTTTCTTTCAGCCGTAGAACGATCGATACCAATGTTTAGTTTATATTCTAATCCATCAACAATTCTTAACGAAGCCTCAAGATTTCCTAAAACTCTCAACGTACGTGTTTGATCCTCATAGATGCTCAATAAATAAGCAGGATTATAATGTGCGTTCATATTAAAGTTGGTAAACTTTCCGTTAGCATCATAAACTGATCGTGTTGGATTTGCCATTAAAGTATGTACAATCAACTGACCGTTTGAACCACCGTCATCACTAGTAGGAACACCATCATCTTTGGTTTCACTAGCCGTAAGATTCACTTTTACTTTCAAACGTTTGTTATCCAGAAAAGATTCGGCAGCATTAATTCTACCCGACATACGTTTGAAATTACTATTTCGGATAATACCTTCCTGATCCATTTGAGCCACAGAAGCATAATAATTTCCTGACTCTGTTTGCTTAGAGAAAGACAGTGCGTTGTTTTTTGTAACTGCCGTTCTGTAAATTACGTCCTGCCAATCAGTGTTTCCGCCATGATCAAAAGCAGGTTCTTTAATAGCGCCTCTATATTGACTTGCACTTAAAACATCCAGTTTATTAGCTACAGTCGAAAGTCCTGTATAGGTATCAAATGTCAAAGTTCCCTCGCCTTTAGATCCTTTTTTAGTCGTTACCAAAACAACTCCGTTAGATCCTCTTGCACCGTAAATTGCTGCTGCAGACGCATCTTTAAGAACGGTAATCGATTCGATATCACTGCTGTTCAAAAAGTTCAAAGGATTTTTTGCAGATGAAGATCCAAAACCAACATTACTTCCTGAAGGGCTCACATCATCATTTGCCAACGGAACACCATCTACAACAAACAAAGGTGTGCTTCCGCTTCTGATCGATCCAACTCCACGAATCGTAACGTTTACTCCTGCTCCCGGTTCTCCACTTGTACTTACTACACGAACTCCGGCCACTTTTCCCTGTAATAAATTATCAGGCGAAATGGTAACTCCTTGCTTAAAATTTGCTGCTTCAAGTTGTGTAACAGCTCCAGTAACATCTTTTTTAGATTGCTTACCATAACCTACAACCAAAACCTCATTTAGTTCCGCCGTATTTGGCTCTAACTGAATGGTCATAAAACCTTTTTGAATTGAAACTGTCTTTGTTTTATAACCTACATACGAAACCTCGATTGTTTTTCCTTCGCCAACCGTAATTTCAAATATTCCGTCGAAATCAGAAACAACTGAATTAGAAGAACTTGTTTCCATAACGTTGGCACCAGGAATTGGCACTTTATTTTCGTCAACAATTTTTCCCTTTATCTTGATTCTTTCAACTGCATTATTACCAATTGTTTTAGGGGCTATTGTTTTTTGAATTAAAACTAATTTGCCGTTTATATTATAATTGAAATTAGCTTTTTTAGAAAGATCACTTAAAATTAAAGCAATAGATTCATTTGTGTAATTTACTGTGTAAGTGGCATTATCAGCAATAATAGCCTGTCCGTAACTGAATTTATAATCCGTTTGGGCGCTCAGTTTTGAAAAAATAGAAACAAGTGTTGCTTTTTCTATTTTATTTTTTACATTTGATTCTTCAGGGAAATTAGTTTTACTGTAACCACTTTGCACGGCCAGTAACGCTAGTACTAAAAAGACGATTCTCCTTAGATTTAAATAGGTAAGTTTAAAATACATGATTTAAGTTATTGGTTTTTTTACGATACTTAATTATAAATGGCAGTTGTTCTCAGCAACTGCTTTTTTTGTTTTTAATTTACTTTTACTATTTCGCCATAAACTTTGAATTTTAGGTTTGTGATGTAATTAATTTGTTCTAAAACATTCTCTAATGATGCGTCCTTCTTGATGAATACCGTTAACGGCGTTGCTAATACGTGTTCATTATTGTACTGAAATGAAACTCCGTATTTATATTGTAAAATCGTGATAACCTGCTTTAATGTAGTTTGATTCAGCGTCACGTCTGTATTGTACCAATTGACCAAAAATGATTTATCAGCCATTTGCTTACTTAGTTTTTGTGCTGTAAACAAAGCTTCTTCATTTGGAACTAAATCGACACTTTGTCCTTTTCCTGAAACATTGACTTTTCCGGTTACAACTATAACCTCGCATTTTGATTTTGAAAGCTGAATGTGAAATGAAGTTCCCACCACTCTCGTTTTGATTTCGCCGGAACTAATTATAAAAGGATGCTTTTTGTCTTTGGCAACTTCAAAAAATGCATTTCCTTTTAGTAGTGAAACTTTTCTTTCTTCGCCTTGAAATTTTTCAGGATACTGAAATAATGAATTTGCTGCCAGATAAATTTTCGAGCCGTCACTTAATTCGATAGATTTGGGGATATCTGACGTTTTAAATGATAATTGCTTTTCGGCCGTAACGTTTGGCTTATAAAAAATTCCTAAACCAACAAGAAAAAGAATGCTGGCAGCTGCCATATATTTTAAATAAGGATTGAAGCTTTTCTTCTTCCCTATTCTAAGTTGAATATTTTCATATATGTTTTGAGAAACCTGATTCGAATTTCCCATCGAAGTTTCATCCCAATCTGAATTTTGATATTCGTTTAAAGCAAAACTATTCAGTAAATTTTCTTCTGCTTCAGATGTTTTATTTCGACTGCTTTTATCGACAAGATATTCTAAACTATGCTTGATTCTTTTTATCATAATACTTCTTATTACAAGTAAGTACCAGAAATGTAAAATCGTACTATCGGGAAATATTATGAAACCGTTAACACAAAGTTATCTTAAAACTTTTGATGCAAAATAATGAATGGAGCAAGCCAGGCAAGGTCTTTCAGGCCTTCGCGCAATTGTTTTAAGGCCGAAGAAATTTGATTTTTAACAGTTTGTTTCGAAATTCCAAGTTCCTCTGCAATCTGATCAATTGACATATCCTGAAATTTGTACATCAGTAAAACTTCTTTTCGTTTCTCCGGAAGTTGATCTAATAAGGAATAAAGCACATCCATTAATTCAGGATCAATCGAACTGATATTATCAATAATATAATCTTCGAATTTATCTTCCAGAATCGTCTTATCGAACCTGTTATTTTGGTAATGTTTGAAGACCTGGTTTTTTACTGCTCTGAACAAGTAAGGTTCGATGGCATTAATATTCAAATCGTCTTTTCGTTCCCATAAATCAATAAAGACATCCTGAACAATGTTCTGCGCCAAGTCTTTATCCTGAGTCATCGTATACGAAAAGGCATTGAGCTTTTTCCAGTAATCAATATACGTTTTTTCAAAAATTTCAGGGTTTTTCATAGCTTATTTTGGAACTGTTTGGTGATGTAAAATAATAAAATGTTATACCAAACTTTTTTGTCTGAAGGTTATCTTTAAATTAAATAAAGAATTATTTTGATATAGAAATACTACTATTTTCGGGCAATGATCACAATCAGGTTGCGATTTCTTGCTTTTTTAATAACATAAAAATCAAACACAACTCCTAATTTAGTTTCCGCTAAAATACCGTTTGGATATAAGTATAAAACATAACACGAATTGCACTAATTGTCACTAATTCGCTCCTGAAATTAATTTCGCAAACAAGGTTTAGGTATTAAAATTCGTGTTCAGATTTTATAATGCTTCCGTCCACACGGTGACTAAAAAGGTAATTTTCTTATGCTGCGTCCTCAGTATTAATAAAAATTACACTCTCAAAATCATGAAACAAATTCTGTTTACCTTATTTATTGCCGGCACAATACATTGCAACAGTCAGATACAAAATGACCATCTAAAAATCAATCAACTGCAAGTAATCGGATCCCATAATAGTTACCGCCAGAATATCGAAACGGATCTCTACAATCTCATTCAGGCAAAAGATACTTCGCGTTCACTAAAGGGGTTGCAATACACCCATATTCCGCTTACAGAACAATTGAATAAAGGTTTAAGAAATCTTGAAATTGATGTTCAGGGAGATACTAAAGGCGGAAGATATGCACATCCAAAAGGATTGGACATTGCAAAATCTGACGAACCTTATGATCCAAATGGAGAGATGAAAAAACCTGGTTTTAAAGTTTTTCATATGATCGATATTGATTTTAGAACTTCATCTTACACTTTACAAAGTTGTCTTGCCGAATTAAAAAAATGGTCTGACGCAAATCCGGATCACATTCCGGTTTTTATTACGCTGGAACCAAAAGATGATGATAGTTATTTAGGTACAAAAGCTGAGAAATTTACGCCTCAATTGTTTGATGCTTTAGACAAGGAACTTCGTAAAGGTTTAGGGAATAAACTAATCACGCCGGATATGGTTCGTGGAAAATACAAAACCTTAGAAGAAGCTGTATTACATAACAATTGGCCAACATTGAAAAAAGGAAAAGGTAAATTTTTATTTATCTTAGATAATAATGGGGAAAAAAGAGATTTATATGCCCTGAATCATCCTTCCTTAAAAGGACGTGCTGTTTTTATCAATGCTGATCCCGGAAAACCTGAAGCAGCCACTCTATTCCGCAACAACTCTGAAGATCCTGAAATCGCAAACTTGGTTAAAAAAGGATACATCATAAGAACCCGTGCAGATTCTGATACTAAAGAAGCTCGCGCCAATGATTACACACATTTTGAAGCTGCTAAAAAATCCGGCGCTCAGGTAATTACAACAGATTATTATTTACCAAGTACTCTTTTTAATTCTCCTTACCAGATAAAATACGATGATGGCAGTTATGTGAGAGTTAATCCTGTGAATGGAGTTGAATAAGTTTTCAGTATCAGTCCCAGTTTTCAGGTTGGAATGAATAAAATTTAACCGCAAGGTGCGCAAAGATTTTTCATCTCATTTTAATGCATAGAAAACGCAAAGTTCGCAAAGCTAATCGTTAATATAGCTTTGCGAACTTTGCGTTTTTAACAGATAAATCCTTTTAAATCAGCGTTTTCGATTTAGCAAATCCGTATCATCCGCGTACTTCATAACCACAATCCCTTTCCGATCTCAAAGCAAAGCGAACCAAATCAAATCTTTGCGAACTTTGCGCAAAATCTTAGCGCCCTTTGCGGTAAAATCTACGTCTACCTTAAACTCATTTTAAACTTGAAACCTGAAACAAAATAAACCTGAAACTATTTTTCGCTCTTAATCTCCCCCGTTTTCAAATTTACACTAAAATGATCCGCCGGAACTTCGTGCATGAATTTATTGAAGATGATCAGAAACAATCGCATTTGGTTTTGCAATACTTTTTCTTTTGATGCATCATCTTTATGATTCTCAAAAAATAATTGCGATAGCACTTTATATTGTTTGGCTCTTGCGATTCCAACATCAACTAAAGCCAATTCATCGGCGCTTCTGAAACGGTAAAAATCGACCAGAAGATCATAACCAGTCCAATTGAAATCTTGCTTTTTCAGATCATTTTTAGCTAGAAATTGATCGGCCTTACTTTCTGCTTCCGCCCATTCTTTTTTGAAGTTTTCTTTGTTTCTCAAGATAACATCAAAATCTTTATCTGATTGAATATTTGCCAGAACCAACAAATCTTCTCCGGAAACATTCAGGATAAAATTCTTAAAACTTACAGGCCAATCATCTTTCAGAAAACGCAATCGAACCAGCTCCTTCAAATGAAAATCAGTAAAATCGTGATAGTTTTTAGTTTTCAAAATATCAATATTCCAAATGTCTTTTGTGTTCTGACTTTCTAAGAATTGATACTCCGTTTTGTATAAATCAAAAAGTTCATCGTATCTCGGAACCTCATCAATTGTAATAGTCTGAATATCGACCAGATTATTTTTTTTGATCGTCAATAATTTATATGCGGGAATATAGGCTGCCAAAGATGGCGTTTGAATATTTACTAAAGTATTTCCTTTTGATGTGGTACGAACTCCTGTATCATTAATATGCATGTGCCCTCCAAAGTGAATCTTTAATCCCGCATCTGCAAAAACCTGTGCTACTTCTTCGACCGGAACGCGGTTCAATTGCCATTTATTTGGCCCCAATAATTCTTTTATTTCCGCGGAAGCGTCGTCATTAAAATCAATCATCGGAAAATGACTGAAAGCGATCAACGTTTTACCTTGCATTTTGGCTTGCCCCGAAATTTCTTCTACCCATTTTATTAGGTGTTTTTTATTCGAAAGTACATTATTATATCCTGTACTCGCTTCAGCGTAACTTTTAGAATCTTTAGGATCTCCATCATTTTTCTTCGGAATATAAACATTGCCATCAATTGCCATTAACCAAAGTCCTTCAACAGGTTCAACAACATAACTCACATCCGGAACTTCAAATCCAGGTGCTACACTATAAACTCTATTGGATAATAAAGCAGCTTTCGACGCTTTTTCGAAAGTATAATTCTCAGCAGTAAACCTAGAAAATGGCGTTGCCCAGAATTTGTATTTTTTGTTTGGATAAAAACCAAAATTTTTCAAATTGTCTGTAATTCCCAAATAACCCATTTTAGCAATATCGGCGGTCACAACAACGGGCTGTTCGATGGTTAAATTAGGCGTATATAAACCGTCTTTGCTATAAATAGGCTGACTTTTTCCGTCTTTTCCTAAAAAATCTTCTTTACCGGATTCCTGTGCAAAAGGTCCAACGGGATCGTGATTTCCTGTCGTGATAAAAAACTCAATATTGTATTTTTTTCTATATTGATCTAAGATTTTCTCTAATCCTTTTACATGTATTGGCTGACCATCATCTGTATAATCTCCGGGAAGTGCCACGTATTTTATCTTTCGTCTGGCGATATCTTCTAAAGCGGCTATAAATGCAAAATAATTCTCATTGAAGATTCGGGTCGAATGCAATTGAGAAGCCATCGTTCTCATCAAAACATATTTACCTGTTTTTGGATTCAAAATACCTTTATAATCATTATCAGAAAAGGTTCCGAATAAATCCTGCAAATGAACATCGGATAAAAAAACAACTTGGGTTCCTTCGAGATTTCTTTGTTTTTGTGCGGAAATAGTAATATTCAACAAAATAAAAAACAGAAGGGTTAAAGAAATTTTATAAGGAGAAGTAATTTTTAAAGTCATGGCTCAGCTTTTGCAAATGGGATTTCTAAACATCAAAGAATCTGCAATTTTAGGAATTAAAAGCTGAAAAACCTTTATCGTATTGTTACGGAATGATAAATATTTATGGCAATAAGCGAAATTTAATCGGTAAGTTTATTTAAACGAGAAGTCGATTTAACCGCAAAGTGCGCTAATTTTTTTTATTCAGTAGCTGTAATAAAAGTAAAGTTCGCAAAGCTTTATATTCAACCAGCTTTGCGAACTTTTTGTTTCTGAACATAATATAGTATAAAAACTTTGCGAACCTTGCGGTTAAATTATACTCAAACTATTTTTTAATAAAACGTCTCACGGTTTTAATTCCGTCTTTCTCTACTAAAACCAAGTAAATTCCGCTTTTTAGACCTGAAACATCCACACTATTATTATTCACCGTTTGTGATGAAACCGTGGCGCCTCCTTCAGAATTAATAATGTTTACGTTTGCTCCGGAGACTTCTATACTAAAGAAAAGTGCTTCTTGTGTTGGATTTGGATAAACATTCAAATTTGCAATTCCTTCAGCTGATAATTCTGGAGAAGCTGACTTTGCTGCCAAAGCTGTTTCTGATTTTGTGATTCGGAACCAGTTGATATTAACTCCTGAACTTTGTATAAATATTCCAAAATTATACGTTCCCGCATTTACATTTACGGTTTGAGATACCGTTTGCCAGTTTTGCCAACCTCCCGTATTCGGAATATTTACAGTACCTAACTGAATCGTTCCTGCATTTAGATCTGATGAGATTCTGGCACCAGTTACGGCACTTGCCACTCTATATTCGATTACATAAGAACCTGAAGTTGGAAAATTGACATTTGAATATGCCATCCAGTCTCCTGTATCTGCGTAACCTACATTTAATCCTCCACCAGTATCTGTTGTTGGTTCAGTTTGAATACCACTCATCGAAGAATAGTTTTCTGCTTGTATTAAAGTTCCCGTACCTGTTGGCGGCTGACTTCCTGTAATTACCTGGTTTACGGCTGTCAGTAATGATTTAGCGCCAACAGCATCTTGTGATAATTCCCAAATCATAACTCCTCCTGCGTTCTGAATTGCAAAAGTTGTTTTTTGTTTGATCGTTGGAATTCCGTTATAATAAATCGTGTTTCCTACCTGATCCAGATTTTCTGCTCCCGGATATTGCGCTACGATATTAGCATAAGAAATTCCCTGATTGGCAGAAGCTCCAAAACCATATCCGTAAAACGGAAGTCCAATGATTGCTTTACTTGCCGGCAATCCTCTTCCCGTCCAGTAATTAAACTGATTTACGGCCATACTATATGGGGAATGTTGTCCCGGACTTCCGGGAGCCCAGGGACCTGTTGCATCATATGCCATAATATTAATCCAGTCGAAAGCAGCAAAAGTAGAAGACGGTACATTTGCACCACCATATCCTTCTGAAAGTGCTGCTGTAATTTGTTTTCCATTCGCGTGTAATTTGGCTGCAAGTGCTATCACAAATGCTCCGTAATCACTATTAATTGCAGGTCCTTCAAGATCCATGTCGACACCATCAAAATTATGGGCAACTACGTAATCGTATATTTTTTGGATAAAAGCCGTTCTGTTGGCACTTTTAATCAGATTGAAATAATTGTCACGAATTGCTCCTCCTTCAGAAACTGATCCTCCACCAAGAGAAACAAAAACTTTTACGTTCTGTGCATGTGCCGCATTGATAATCGTATTAGATCCGGAATTAAAAGACAGATATCCGTTTGCATCAGGATTTTCGAAAGCAATATTTATATGGGTTAATTTGCTATACTGAACACTACTCGAAAATGCATTGAGATCTACCCAATTGGGAATATAAGCGATCACTTTCTTCTGGGCCATTGACAAATTGAAAATTCCCAATACTAAAATGATCATCCACTTTAGTGGCATTGTTTTGTAATTGTTTTTCATAGGTTTTTGTTTAAAGGTTAATAAAAATTGTATTTAATTGGAAAAAGAAAAGACGCAAGATGATAAATTTCAATTTTTTTAAACTTCAGATTTGTAACTTCAACAAGTAAAGTCATAGTTTGAATTTAGAGTTTGAAATTTCGAATTTATCATCCTGAGTCTTTTATTTCATTTAAAACTATTTCTTGATAAAACGTTTCACTGTTTTTTGACCGTCTTTTTCAAAAACTATCAAATAAACACCTCGTCGCAAATACGAAACATCTAAACTGTTATTATTTACTTTTCTCCCTGAAAATACAGTACCAGTCTGAGAATCTACAATGCTTACATTTCCTCCCGATACATCAGTTGTGATGTAAAGTGTATTTTCTACCGGACTTGGATATATAGTTAAAGCCGTACCAATTGTTTCTTCTTCCGCTAAAGGAGCTGAAGCCATTTTAGCTGTTAAACCAGCACCCGCTTTTGTGATTTTTATCCAGTTGATGTTCATTCCCGTATTCTGAATGTAAATTCCAAAGTTGTACGTTCCTGCATTTACGTTTACCGTTTGAGATACTGTTTGCCAGTTTTGCCATCCTCCGGTATTTGGAATATCAACACTACCTAAAACAATAGTTCCTCCGTTTAAATCAGATGATAATTTACCACCTGCGACAGCACTTGCTACACGATATTCTATTAAGTAAGAACCTGTTGATGGGAAATTGATATTATTATACGCCAGCCAATCGCCTGTATCAGTATAGGCTACGTTAGAACCGCCTCCTGTATCTGTTGTAGCTTCCACCTGAATACCGCTCATGGAAGAATAATCTTCTGCCTGAATTAAAACCGAAGTCTGCGAACTTGTAGCCGGAATCAGTTTCCATTGTCCACAAGTTTGATTGTTGTTGTCCCATTGTTGTACAACAGCTCCGGAAGCTGTACTTGCTCCTGCAACCTCAACAATTCTACCGCTGTGTCTGGCGACAATTTTATAAAATCCATCGCCTGTAGCAACCAATACAAATTGTTGGTTGGTGGTTGCATTGTACGGATATTGCTCGACACGCGCACCATTGGCTTTATTAAAATTATTTACATCTAAAGATTGTCCGCTATGATTGGCTATAATTTTATACAATCCGTCGCCTAAATGTGTGAAGGTAAATTTCTGATTATTGCCTGAATTCAGAGCGCCCTGATTAATAGCGGCACCATTCGATAAATTAGCGTTCCAGACATCCATGTACAGATTACTGTTTCTGTTTTGAAGATAAAAAGTCTGATTTCCTAAAGTAGCCGTTCCGTTTGCGATTATACGAACAGAAGTTACTTTATCATTCCAGGTGGTATTCAAACAAGCATTGTCAGAATTAATTACGGTTGAAGCTCCTGTAAAATTATCATCCTGATACAAAATCGCCTGAAATCCCTGAGTGACTTTAAGTGAAGAAATATCATCATTTAAAACTCCCAAAGAATTTAAACGCGCCAGATTATAGTCTCCAATAGTCAATCCACCTGAAAATCCGGTATAATTACAATCTTTATACACCGTAATTACATCTGTCGTAGCAGGAACTGATGGTACTGAACCTGCATATCCTCCAAAAGTCGCAATTACTTTCGTAGGCTGCGTTGTATGAAGCGACGGCGACTGATCTGCCACATCATCATAAGCAAATCCGTAGGCGAGATTATCAACACTTATTCCCGGTAAATGCCAGAATTTAGAATAATGATTGGTTGGGTTCACCTGATAAAATTTCGATGCATCGTACCAGTTTTGTTGTCCCGGATTAGGAGTTGTCGTATTAACAACATGACGGTTAATGGCAGCTGTTAATTGTGCCTGAATTACAAGATCTAAATCTCCATCGACCAATCTTCTGTCCAGAACCCCTTTTCCTTCAAGCGCTTCCTGAGTCGAAGGTCTGTTTTGAACTCTTCCTGTACGACCAACAAAACCACCTGATTGTCCTACCATTTCCAATTGTTCTCCAATAACCCTTCCTTTGAAAACACCTGCATCTCCGGCATAAAATATTAAATCTTCGTTTTTATATTTGTTCCAAATGGCATCAATATAAGATTTTAGATAATTAGCCTGAGCACCAATAGAAGTTCCACCGGTTCCATCAGCGAAAGCGGGAGTTTTTGATGGTGCAGTAATCTCACCCGTTGTGTTATTGACACAACCCTGAAATTCCGCTGGAACATTGGCTTTGAAAGCCGCCACAATATCTGCGTGTTTTTTTAATTCACCCACACGTTTCTGGTAACCATTAGCACCAAATAATTCTAATCCCATTGGGTATTTATACGAATCGACTCTCGAAGGATTTCCAAAAAAACCGTATTGATTGTTCGTCAATTCGATGATTTCATATAAAATTCCCTGATTCGGATCTGTTGCATTAAGCGGATTTGGTGATGTATATCCAGAAGGTGCGCCGCTTGCACCAAAAAAGTAGAAATACAATTGCTGCCCTTTGGCGATAAAAACCCTACAGCCTGCAATTTGCGGCAGCGTAAAAGTTTTATTTGGAATCTCGCTTAATTTAGTAAAACAATTGGCATATTTTGAGTTTTGTCCCGGTCCGGTATTTCCCCCAATTGTAGGTCCTGTAATGGTATTATAAGAAGCACTCATTGGCAAAACCTGACTTGTTTTGGCATTTACCCAAACGTGGTTTCCAGTATTGTAATCAATCCCCACTATGGCGACATACAATTCGTTATCATTAAATGTTGAAGTATTGCTAATGGTAAATGGTATAGGTCCCTGCCCATACATAAAATTGCAGAGCAATGCCAGAAGCAGTGCAGTAAAAAATCTTTTTTGTAATTTAAAGTTTCTCATTGTTTAAAATTGTTTGGGTTAATAAACTTGTTTTTAATTCATTAGTAAGAAATGAGAAAATATTAAGTAATAACTCGCAGCGTATAATTCAGAAAATATATTTAAACACATAGAAACATAGATTCTATGGATCAAAAAAAGTATACAAAAAGGAAAAACATTTCTTTTGCATAGATACTGATGCATTTTTTTTATAAAATGAAATACCTTTTTTTAGTAAACAAAATTTATGTTTCTATTTGCTAAAAAGAATTATACCTAACGGGTTACTTTATAAAAAGTTGGGTGTAACTATTAAGGATCATTACACCCAACCGGAAATTTTAGTTTATTGCTTAATCAATTTTTTAGACCAGCTTTTTTGATCTGATTTAAAGTTTAGGATGTAAATTCCTTTTCTAAGTTTACTCACATCTATAAATTCTCCTTTAGTATCAGAATTCAGTTTTTTCTCTATTTTCAATGTTCCTGAATCATCATAAATGGTTACGACTTTATTGTCTAATTGTTCAGGTATTGCCAATTGAACATAGTTGTTTGCCGGATTAGGATACATCGCAAAAGCAGTAGTTGTTGCTTCTGTTTCCTCGGTAGCAACCGCAGCCATTTTGGCTGTAGAAGCAAATCCGTAAGCTTCGATCTCGAATAAAGAATATCCGTATGGAGCCAAAGCTTTTGCTGTACATAAAATTCTAATGTATCTTCCTGTTCCGCTTAGAGTCAAATCATCTGTTCCTCCGTCGCTTGCCGTTTGTGTATTTACGGTTTTGCTTTCGGTAAAATTCAAATCAGATGAAATTTGTACTTTGTATTGGGTTGCAAAAGCAGCTTCCCATTTCAGCACCACACGATTGATATTGTAGTTACTTCCTAAATCAACATAAATCCATTCGCTGGCATTTACAAAACCACTTGCCCATCTTGTTCCGGCATCTCCGTCTGTGGCTTTCGCCGAAGAAAAAGTAGCATTCTCCTCTGTAGAAGCTACAGTTGGTTTTGCTAAAGCTAAATTGACATTGTTCGTTGGAGGTGTAATATTGCGAACAATAACATCGCTAAAAACTCCCGTTGCCAAAGTTCCGTTTGCATGAGACGTTACCGCCATTCCCACATAAATAGTACTTGCCATAGCAATTGTTCTTGGTGTACCAATTGGTGTCCAGGTTGTTCCGTTATCAGATGAATAAGACGTAAATACATTTCCTGCTCTTGTTACACGAAGCCATTTTGGCGTTGTTCCTGTAGCGGTCTGAGCCGTTGTGATTCCTGAAATCGCATCTCTGGATAGAAATTCTACTCCTGCTGCTGCTGTAATATCAGTCATCGCATGTTTAGAAGTTGGCGTAAGGGTTTCACGGAACATTACTCCGGCTTTAGCATAAGTGTTTGTATTCGTTAATGAATTTACTTTGGCAATAATTTCAGCATCACCCGTAATAGGTTGGTTCACAAATTGAAATTGATCGCTTGATTCCCAGATATCTGTTCCTGATCCTTTAATAGTGAAAGTTCCGCTGGCATGAGTCGCTGCTCCTGCTGGCGTTACAGCACCTAAATCATTACTAACCCACGGCGCCGGTAAAGTAGCAGGAGGATTTTCTGTAGAAACTAAATTTACCGCTCTGATATTATCAAAATAATACGTGTTTCCTGAATTGGTTCCCGGTTCAAACAAGAACACAAAACGGTTGACTTCAGTATCTAATGTTGAAGCATCAGGTGCACTTGCATAAGTAAAAGTAATCGTATGCCACGTATTGCTTTGTTTTACAACTCCCTGATAAATACTATGTCTCCCCACTGGATAATTTGAAGGAACCGAAGCACTGCTTTCTGCCTGCCATGAAATTACAGATCCCACAGGAGCAGAGGTGTAAACATCCATAGCGAATTTTTTCGTTCCGCTTTTAAAATCTCCAATATTGCTTAAAGTTGTATTGAATGAAAAATTATCATACAACTCTGTCGCTTTTCTAACATATTTTCCAACGTTCGAAGATGTATTAATTCCGCTCGCACTTGGATTTGGCGTATTTGCTGTATAAGTTCCAATGGCATCTCTGAATGTGATATTATGAACGGTTTGATAATCTTCGTAAACTACTCCGGGCGTGAAAGTATCCGGTAATTTAGTTGAACCAATTCTGATATTATCAAAATAATAGGTATCGTTTGTGTATGAACCTGAATTGGCTAAGATCACCATTTGGTTTACCGCAAGATTAGATGTTCCTTCATCAGGACTTGAATTGTAATAGAAAGTCAGGGTTTCCCACTGATTCTGTTTGGTTGTGATAGCAACATAATTACTATTTCTTCCTGTGGGGAAATTAGCCGGAAGCGATGTTGCACTATTCTCTAAATTCAGACTTACAACCGTACCAATTGGCGCTGTAGTATAAAGATCAATCATGATTTTATTGGTCTGATTTTTCAGTAAACCTGCGTCTTCGATATTGCCTTGTGTATTAAAGAAAAGTACATCATATTGTTCTGTAACATTACGAACATACTTCGCCACATTTGCAGACGAGTTTACCGAATTTGCTCCAGGATTCGCTACAACAGAATATACACCGGTTGTTGTTCCTTTGATAATTTTATTGATACCATCATAATTCTGAAGAACATCTGTCGCAATAATTGCTTTTTCAGGAGCGGCTTTTGTAAGCAGATTATCAAAATAATAGGTAGTGCCGGTATTTGAATTGGATTCAAAAAGAAATACTACATTATTGATTGACAATGCACTTGTATTGGCATCTATTACTTTTTCGAATTCAAATTCAATCGTTTCCCATTTGTTCTGAACCGTTGTCGTGGCTTTGTAACCGCTATGTCTTCCTGAAGGGAAATTAGTTGCTGTAGTTACCAGACTATTCTCGAGTTGCATCGAGATTTTTGTACCAACCGGCGCCGAAGTATAGATATCAAAAGAAAGTTTTTTTCTGCCATAAACGTAATCATTGGCATTGCTAATTACTACATTTTTGATATTCAGAACATCATACAATTCAGAGGCGTTACGAACATATTTCCCTACCAAAGCAGATGTATTGATTCCCGTAGCTGATGGATTTGCAACGGCTTCTGTCAAGACTCCTGTTTTAAGTCCGTACACCACATTTCTATTGGATTGAAAATCTTCGTAGATTCTTTCTACCGGTAAAGGCACTTCTGTAATTACCGCAAGTTTATAGGTATTACCGGCACATCCAGAAACTGTTGTCGCTACCGAAACATCTCCTCCTGTAGTTCCCCAATTTACCGTAATAGTGTTTGTTCCCTGTCCTGAAGTAATTGTGGCTCCGCCAGGAACTGTCCAGTTATACGTAGCTCCGGCAATTGTATTGATAGAATACGTTTTACCAGTTTGGTTTTGGTATACTTTTGCATTTCCTAATACTCCATAAGTAAAACTACCGCTGTAAACGCGAACATAATCTACTTGTAATTTTGCAGGAAAGTCAGCTGGAATTGGTTCTACCCCTGCTCCATTTACACTTGTATAAGGCGTTCCGCCACTACCAACGGCAAGATTTAAAATAATATAAAACTGTTGGTCATTAAAAGGCCATCCGCCATTTACAGTTGTCTGTGGTGTTGCGGTATGAAATAAATTGCCATCAATAAACCATTTAATGATATTTGGTCCCCATTCTACGGCATACACATGAAATTCACCAGACAAATCAGTTGGAGAACTATAACTTCTTCCTGTATAATGATATCCTCCCGCATCATAATGAATTGTTCCATCTACAGATTTTGGGTTTCTGTGTTTGGCTTCCATAATATCAATTTCGCCTGTAAAAGGCCAGTTTGAAGTCCCGGCTGGTAACATCCAGAAGGCCGGCCATGCGCCCATTCCATTAGATAATTTCATACGG
Organism: Flavobacterium sp. NPDC079362; assembly: GCF_050267765.1. Classification (NCBI taxonomy): domain Bacteria; kingdom Pseudomonadati; phylum Bacteroidota; class Flavobacteriia; order Flavobacteriales; family Flavobacteriaceae; genus Flavobacterium; species Flavobacterium sp. NPDC079362. The sequence continues at coordinate 259,555 of NZ_JBNNFM010000004.1, forward strand.
GCTTCGATTCTTCCGTATTTTAAAGCATACTTGCCTTCTGTAGTTAGTTTTGCAGAAGAATACGGCTGTGAGGGAAACGAAGCATTGGGTGCGTATTTTGCCTCAATGTTCAAATAACTGTTTGTTCCTTCCTTGACAATTGTTGCCTGAGTGGGATCGTAACGTTGCGCTTCTGCATTTCCAAATCCGCAGAGTGACGGACAGCCGTTTCCTGAAATACTTTGCCATTTGGTTGCGTCGACGGTTGTACCGTTGAATTCATCTGACCAAATTAAGGTGCTGCATTGCGAGTGTACTTTTAGAAGTGGGGATAATGCCACCACTAATACCATTAAACACTTTTTTAATACATTGTAATTACTTCTCGGTGGTCGGCCGAAAAAAGAGTCTTTTTGTTTCATTTGTTTTTAGGTTATTTGTTAGTAGAGATTATTAGTGCAATAAAAATCAACTTTGTAAAAAATAGATTGTTATTTTAGTAATAAAGGAACAATATTAACAAATAAATCAGGCAAGACTTACATTTTTGAATACGGTTTGACTACGGTGTTTGTAAAAAAATGTACTATTTAGCGGTCAAAAAGCGCAAAACTACTTAGGATTTTACTGATGATAGAAAAACTGAATTATTAGATCGTTTTCAGTATCTAAAGTCTACAAATTTCCAAATAACATGTTATGTTAGAGAAATCCCAGCTGGACGATATGTTTATAGGAATTTAAATATCCATTTTTCAAAGAGCCTCATAGGGGCGACATATTTATCGATTTGATAATTTATCTATATATCGCTCCGCTGGAGCTTTTGATTATTTCATTCTTCCAATTGAGCAGATTTTCATCATTTTTAAGCTTAGTCTGTCATTTCGACCAAAGGGAGAAATCGCACTATAAACGCAACAAAGATTTGAAAGATTATTAAGCAGAGCTACTCGTGTGATCCTTCCTTCGTCAGGATGACAAAAATGAGCATATATCTGCCTGAAAAAATTTAAACAAATCCAATAACCATCAGAATAAAAATTAAAAAAATATTTCTCGCAGATTTGGCAGATTTAAATTTGATAATTATCTGTGTGTATCTGCTTAAATCTTTTTAAAATCTGCGTGAAAAAATTTAAGCCACTAGCTATGTGTGAGAACTAGTTTCTTTTTATTCTCTTTTTTCAATTTCAAAATAGCCAATGTTTCTATTTGGTTAAAAAATTATACTTTAAAAATTCAAAATAAACGCTGTAATATTTGCCTCAGATGAAAGCTGTAATTTTTTGCGAATACGATACCTCGTATCTTCTACGCCACGAACAGAAATCCCTAAAAGCGGTGCAATTTCTTTGGTATTAAAGTTCATTCGCAAATAAGCACACAATCGCATATCGCGCGGAGTCAGTTCAGGAAAACTCGTTTTTAGACGTTGCATAAAATTATCATGAAGCTGATTAAAAATCTCCTCAAACTCTTTCCAGTGCTGATCTCCTTGTAATTCATGATCAATGATCCTGTTAATTTTCTTGAGTAAACCAAAATTAGTATTGAAATCATTTTTCTTATCAATCTGACCAATAAGATCTTTTATAGAAAGCAGAATTTCATTTAAATGAATCAGATTTACGGTATTCGAAGCAACTTTGGCATTTTTAGCATTAATAGTTGTTTCCAGATTTTCCTTCATAATGGCCATATTTTCTTGTTCCAAAGCCAATTTTTGCTCGTTTAATTCGGCTCGATTTCTAAGCAATTCCTTTTCCTGATTCAGAATCAATTGTTCGCGATCACGTTCTGCAACATTCTTTTGGTATTTAATAATCGTATAAATTAAAACGCCAAAAAGGATCAAATACAAGATATAAGCCCAGGTTGTTCTGTACCAGGGCGGCAGAATTTCAAATTTGAAAGTAGCCTGCTCGCTAACGACATCATAAATATTCTTTGCCCTTACATGAAAAACATATTGGTTCTCCGGCAAATTGGTATATTCTTTTTCAGTCTGAAGATTCCAATCAGACCATTTAGGTTCAAAACCTTCAAGCCAATATTCATATTTTGTAGCATCAGGCTGATCATAACAAAGTGATGCAAACGAAAAGTGCAAAGCATTATTCGAATAGGACAAAACTGGTGAAAGTGTATTATTGGCCTGTTCCGTTTTCGTTGAAAGTACATCGTATCGGCTTGAAAACAATAAACTATCTTTAGGAAAAATACATTTAACCTCAGAAATAACTGCCTTATACTTCGATTCATATTTCTTGTTTTTAGTAGAATTATAATGAATCAAACCCTCTTGTGTTCCAAAAAACACATCTCCGTTTGCGGTAGTCTGAATATTTTCGAAACCCGGAATATATAAATACCGCAGCTTTCGAAAAGGCAATTCTTCTTTAGTAAAACTTCCCCCCGGTTTCTGGCTCATTTTTCCGGTATTCTCCCCTGAAATGTACCAGATATTGTTTTGATGATCTTCTTTAAGCAAACGAATATGGCTTTCCTGTCCAAGATATTTTTTGAAACTAACATCAGGAACCATTTTCTTCGAATGAGCATCTTGTTTGTAAATACCTTTCGTGGTTCCAAAAAGAATCTGGTTATTGATCTTGAAATTATTCAAAAACAAACTCGACGGAAAACCATTTTTATCATTGTAAAATTGAAGATTCAAAACGGTATCAAATGTTTTATTCAGTCTCATTTTGAAGATTCCTTTATACCCATGTGCAATCCAAATGTTCTCGTCTTTATCAGTGACAATTACCCTGCTGCTTTCCTCAAAACCTTTTATCTTATGCTGATAAACCCAGGAATTATTAATCTGTTTTAATAAATATAATCCGTTATAACCGCCAACAAGCAACAAATCAGGATGATTCGCAATAACTACCCCTTGCCATGCGCCATCAGTTTTGGCTAATAATTTTGCCGAATTACCCGAGATTTCGAAGACTCCGTTTTTCTCGAAAGCCAATAGAGAATTGCCAAAAACACCAATATTCCAAACGTTTTCAGACATTCCCGATATATGTTGAAAGTTTACATTGTGATGCTGACCATTTTTGTAGGCATTCCAATCCAGCCAAAAAACACCATTATCTGTAGCGATATATAATTTATTTTGATAAATCTGACTACAATATATTTTGCTTTCAGAATTTGATGCATCCAATATTTTTGATAAAGGAGAAGCAATCTGAACCATCGAAATCCCTTCTTTAAGTGTAACCCACAAATTACCTTCTCTATCAGTCTTAAGATTAGTCACATAATCGTTTTGTAATCCTGCCTGTTTATTAATATGCTGAATTAAATTTCCTTTACTATCAATAACTATCAACCCCGTTTGACGTGTTCCTATTGCGAAATATCCACCGGAAAGCAAAACTCCCGTTGAGATCTGATTCTGTTTCAATAAATGATCAGCTTCGGTTACAAAAGGTTTTAACTGATTGTTTTTACATACAAACAAACCTTGCTTTTGCGTCAATAGGATCAAACCATCTTTGGTTTCAAAGATTTTTCTAATCTTCATTCCGATAAATTCTTTACTGTTTGGAATTTCAACTAAAGCATCATTTTCTAATTTCAGCAAACCTTTTGCATTATCTGAAACATAAATCTCTTTGTTGACCTCAAAAAAATCATCAAACTTTGCTTCGGACCGTATTACATTAATTTTATTATTTTTATAAATAAATAGCTCTTCATTAGAAAAAAAAACAACTTCATTATTACGAATAACGGTATGCAGAACATCTCCAAAATTTCTAGCTGAATCCGGCAGTAATCTTACCAGAGAAGTATATTTGTATTGTCCGTTTGGTAATTGAACTGTATAGCCTACTTCACCCTGAGCACCTACATACATTTTATCGTTTTTATCAATCGCCAGAGAACGAACCATGCTTCTATTCTCCGGCTGGGCGACAATACCCCATCTCACACCGTCAAATTGCATAATTCCAAAATGATTGGCAAAAAACATCATGCCTTTAGAATCTTGCAAAAGATCCCAATTCTCTGAAGCGGCTTTATACGTTTTTGAATTATAATTGCTGATAAACGGAACTCCAATTTTTTTAATTTGGGCATTAACAATTGGATACAAAAGGGAAATGAATAGAACTAAAATTCTAAGTGCAAATTTGGTCATTTTTGTTTCTGTCTGTAGGTTAGTTGTAGCTTTTGACAACTACAATCTTAAAAATGCCCCTTTTGGGAAAAGGCATTTCTAAGCATAGAGAAACAATTTAAACAATACTTTTAAAATTATAATTTGATAATTAAAAGCATTAAAAAAAATGAATCGCTACAATCAAATATATAAAATTTTATTTTAATGTAACAAATTACATTAAAATTAGAGATTTTGACAATGAGAAAAAGAGTATAAAAATAATTAGATAATGTAGCAATTTGATTTTATTAAAAGACAAAAGCTTTGTCAAAGTTTTGAACTTTGACAAAGCTAGCATGAACCTTAAACAAATGTCAAATCTCAGGTTTTTAAAAACTGTTAGGTAATTGTTACGCGTATCCTAACAAGTTTGCAAAACCTGTTAGGTATATTAAAATATCGAACTAAAATTTGAGACTAAATCATCTTTGAACCTAACCTGAACAAATATCAAACCCGACAGGTTTTTAAAACCTGTCGGGTTTACCCGTACTGCGTAAATCTCTCATTATAACAAACAAAAAGACTGAAAACTAAATAATCTCAGCTAACTCCTCATAACTACTAAAAAGCTCTGCTCCTTCTTTTTCTAAGTCTTCGTTATTGAATCCATTTGCAAAACCATAGACTTTGAATCCGCCTTGAATTCCGGCTATCACTCCGGCTTTGCTGTCTTCTATTACAATACAATCCTTAACCTCAAAACCCATTTCTTTTGCAGCATGAAGAAAAATCCCGGGTTCCGGTTTCCAGCTTTTAATTTGGTACGAACTGAATATTTTATCCTCGAATTTATCCAACAAACCTGCTACTTCAAGATTTAAACGAATTTTATCGACAGGACCACTCGAGGCAACACAATATGGGATTTTCAATTTATTCAGAAATTCAACGATACCCTCCATCGGTTTAACTTGTGTTTTGAAAGCTTCAAAACTTTTTTCACGATACTCACGCTCAAAACTATCGGGAAGATTTTTGCCAATTGCAGTTTCAATATGCGAAAAACATTCTTTTAAATTTCTACCGTTAAAGTCACGATAGGCATCTTCTAATTTCATTTCAAAACCATATTGTGCTGCCATTGAAAGTAAAATTCCGTTACCAATTTTTTCAGTATCTACAAGAACTCCATCACAATCGAAAATAATACACTTAACTTCCATATTCTTTATTTACATTTTTAATGATCCGTTTTGACCGGAAATGTAAATTACAAAATTATTCTTTAAGCCAATGCATCTTTTACAGAGAAGAGCTGATTTTTGAAATTATCTGAACAATAAAATCAGCCTGTGCAGGATTTATCTTTTTCAAAGCGTTTTCGGTTTGAAACCATTCGGCTTTGTCAATTTCAGGAAACGATTGTAGTTTTCCAGACTTGGGCGGCCATTCCATTTCGAATTCATTACTTTTTACCAACGTCACATCAATATCGAATTCTAATGCCCATGCAAAAATTGTTTTGCCAGATTTGAGTTTTACAGGATGAAGCGCAATAAAATCAGCTTCTGAGTCAACTTCCAATTCAAAACCGGTTTCTTCCTGAAATTCTCTCTTTGCACCTTCAAGCGGATCTTCATCACTTGTAAATTCTCCTTTAGGAATCGACCAGCTTTCCAGATCTTTATTCTTCCAAAATGGACCACCAGGATGAACCAGCAAAAAGAATATTGTCTTATCTGTGAATTTATAAAGAAGGATTCCGGCACTTTGTTTCATCTGGAGAGCTATTAGAATTGATCTTGTAAAGATAACCAACAATACATTCGTTCTCAGATTTCTGTACATATTTATACCTTTTATGTACTTCAGTTTAAAATTTGATTTGTAAATTTAAAAATTCATAAATGTCATAGAAATCAAAACTAAAACAGTATTATTTTGAAAAAACATATTTTACTTACCGCAATCCTGGCCAGCAGTTTTGCCATGCATTCACAAAATAAAATCATTACCGTAACGAACTCTCTTCCTATAGATCGTGAATTCGAAACAATAGAATTATCTAAAAAATCGCTGGGATTACCCGCTTCTGTCAAACTCGAAAATTATGCAATAAAAGAGATTGGAACGAATGCATTTATAACGACACAAACTGTAGACATTGATGGCGACGGAACAATGGATGTATTACTCTTTCAGCCCAAAATAAAAGCATCCTCAAATAAAGATTTTCAGGTTCTAGTTACCGAAAATCCATCAAAAGAAACAACAATTAGTTGTTATTCGAGATTTGTTCCGGAACGCACGGACGATTATGCCTGGGAAAATAATAAAGTTGCCTTTAGAACTTACGGGCCTGTAGCGCAAAAAATGGTCGAAGACAAGGTTGCCGGAGGAACTTTAACGAGCGGAATCGATGCCTGGCTAAAAAGAGTCGAATACCCAATTATCAATAAATGGTACGAAAAAGCAACTAACGGAACCGGAACTTACCATAAAGATACCGGTGAAGGTTTAGATAATTTTCATGTAGGCGACAGCCGTGGTGTGGGTGGAATTGCCGTAAAAGTCGATGATAAATACTATTTCTCTAAGAATTTTACCAATTGGAAAACCATCACCACAGGACCTATCAGAACGAGTTTTATCCTGACTTATGCCGATTGGGATGCAAAAGGAAACAAAATAACCGAATCAAAACTTATCAGTCTGGACTACGGAAGTTATCTTTCCCGTTTTGAAATCAACATTACAGGAACAAAATCTATTGCCGCCGGAATAACGCTTCACGATAAAAAAGGAACAATTGGAACCAATATAAAAGAAGGCTGGTTAAGCTATTGGGAACCAATCGATGATTCGAAAATTGGTATGGGAATCGTGGCGCCAAAAAATACTTTGACGAGTTTTGATAATCACATTACAAACGAAAAAGACTTGAGTAATCTATACGGAAATATTCAGGTAAAAAATAATAAAGCACTTTACTATGTTGGTTTTGGATGGAAAAAAGGAAGCCCGTTTCAAACGAAACAAGAATGGGAAAATTATTTAAGTTCGTTTGCTCAGAAGATAAATAGTCCGTTGATTGTTAAGGTGAAGAAATAGATTCTTATTACCCGCGGATTAGACGGATTTGAACGGATTTTCGCTGGTTTTTATTTTTTGTACTCAATCATCTTGTCATCTTGACAAAGGAAGGATCGCACTAGAAATTTGACAAAGAAACGGATCAATCTTTGTCGAATTTCTAGTGCGATTTCTAGTTCCTAGAAATGATAAACTTTACGTGTAAATCTAATCGGATAGGAGCCTAGGGATTAATTCCCTAGGCGACCTTCCACACCACCCGGCATACGGATCCGTACCAAGGCGGTTCTTAATTTACGATACA